>CAMVJN010000017.1 GCA_947167825.1 uncultured Selenomonadales bacterium
ATGAAGCTCTTGGTGTAAAGGTGCCTGCCTCGTCATGTTAAGTCGAGAATCCAGGGTGAAAAGCACAGTGGCTTGAGCAAAGCGAAAGCCAGCGCCTTGAGACGCTGGCCTAGTAGTGCGGGCTTATAGCCCGCGTCCCGAGCCACCCGTTTTACGGGTGGGGGCGACTTTCATTGCGAGCACTCAATAAGCCGGGTTCTGTTTCGCCTCCGCGACGGCAATCATTTATCTAGGCCGCCTGTCGCCAAGCGGCTCCAGCGACTCAACCCGGAAGGTTCCGCGGGCCGCATCATCCCTTCCCTATTTGGTCTTGCTCCGTGTGGGGTTTACCAAGCCGCCCGGTTGCCCGGACGCTGGTGCGCTCTTGCCGCACCTTTCCACCCTTACCCCCGCCAAAAATGACGAAGGCGGTTTTCGTTTCTATGGCACTTTCCCGGAGGTTGCCCTCGCCGGACGTTATCCGGCACACTGCCCTGTGGAGCCCGGACTTTCCTCTTGCGGTTCATTCGCCCGCCAGCGATTGCCTTTCATGCTCGCAAAGAAGATTATATCGGCTTAACAATCAAGCGTCAAGTTTCAAATCATTTCGAAATAATCCTTCGAGCTGTTGTCCGCTTCAATCTCGACCTTGCCTGCCAATTCTTCCGCTAAACGCGTCGCCAATATTCCAACCACCGGCTGTTCCGTTGCGAAATGCCCGGCGTCAATAACGTGCAGGTCGAGAGCGGCCGCACGCTGGGCGTCATGGTATCGGACGTCGCCGGTAACATAGGCGTCGCACCCCAGCAACGCCGCACGCTCGATGAACTCCGCGCCGCTGCCGCTGCAAAGTCCGACTTTTTTCACGAGGCGATTACCGCCGCTAACGAAGCGTACATTTGCTGCTCCCAATTTATTTTTTACCTGTTCCGCGAATGCCTTCGCCTTCATCGGCATTGGCAGCTTTCCAACGCGGCCGAGACTTTCCGAAAGAGAATCCACTTTTCCCAACGGCGCGATGGATGCCATGTCAAGACCGATACGCGCGGCCAGTACGTCATTGACGCCACCCTCCGCGGAGTCGAGATTTGTATGGGCAGCAAACACTGCGACACCCGCTCGAAGCAGCGCACCAAGCAGTCGCCCGTCCGGCAAGTCGGTGCGTAATTTTTTCAATCCACGAAAAATAATCGGATGATGTGCAACAATCATTTGGAAATCTTCCTCCTGCGCACGTGCTACTATCTTCTCGTGCACATCGAGACAGACGAGAATGCGTCTCACCTCATCGCTGGGGCTGCCGACGAGCAACCCTGGATTGTCCCAATCCTCTGCTAACCGCTTTGGCGCAATACGCTCCATGACATCCATAACGTCCCGGCACTTAACCATGACATTTTTCCTCCCCGTCTTTGCAATGACGCTCTATGTTCCGAAGATCTTCTGCGATATTTCGGTATGCTTCGCTTTTCTGTGCGTCTGCGCTTTTTGCCATGCCATGCAAGATGCGACGAAGTCGCTCCATTTTCTCCTCGGCGTGACGCAAAAAAAGTGGCGGCCTTTCCCGCCAAATCACAGGGCCAAGCATCAAAAGCCAAGATTCCGGCATTATTTCCGTTCCCGGCTCCGCCACGATAATTTCATAAAGCCGCCCGTCTGCCGCAGCAAGACTCTCATCTGCAATATGCCAGTCATTTTCATACAGCCATCGTCGAAGCGTCGCTGCGTCGTTCATCGGTTGGAGTACGAGCCGCGAAACATTCTTCAGTATATTCACGCCCGATGCGAGAATTGATGCGATCAGACCACCGCCCATGCCCGCAATGCAAATTGTGTCAACCTCTCCCGGCAAAAGCGGTATAAGACCGTCGCCACACCGTACCGGTACACATTCCAAAAGCCCCGCCGCTGAAAGTGTACGTCGCGCAGCCGCACATGGTCCCTCGTTTTTGTCCGTCGCAATAACCTTTTCAGCTCCTCGTGCCTTGATAAGCTCCATTGCAAGATACGCATGATCGGTGCCAACATCAGCGACTTTCGCGCCGTGCGGCACAAATGCAGCTACAGCTGCGAGCCGATTGTCAAGACGCATATTGCCCCTCCCAAAAAGAAAAGGCGACGTACAAAGACGCCGCACAAAATCAATTTTTTCCGTCTCGCATTACTTAAAAAGCTCACTGACAGAACTGTGGGTATGTATACTCTTGATGACATCACCAATGGCATCTGCGAGGGAAAGCACGACAATCTTGTTTGATTGCTTTTCCGGCGGCAAAGGAATCGTATCAGTGATAATCAGTTTTTTCAAATCAGATTCGTTGATACGCTGTACTGCCGGGTCGCTCAAAATGGCGTGAGAACAACAGGCGTAGATTTCTGACGCGCCAAGCTTTTTGAGCGCCTTCGCACCTTCACAGAGAGAGCCAGCCGTATCCACAATATCGTCAATCATGATTGCGGTCTTGCCCTTGACTTCGCCAATCAAATTCATGACTTCGGCCTTGCCCGGTTCAGGCCGCCGCTTTTCGATAATCGCAATGGGCGTTTGAAGACGGTCGGCCAGCACTCGCGCCCGCGTCACGCCGCCAAGATCAGGTGAAACAACAACGGCATTGTCAAATGCATGATTTTGTTGGAAATATTCGGCCAACACCGGAGCTGCCGCCAAGTGGTCTACGGGGATATCGAAAAAGCCTTGGATTTGCCCTGCATGCAAATCGACAGTGACAACGCGGTTCGCTCCCGCCGTCTCAATCAGGTTCGCGACGAGTTTTGCCGATATTGGCTCGCGTCCGCGCGTCTTGCGATCCTGCCGCGCATACGCGTAATATGGGACGACCGCCGTAACACTGTGAACAGATGCGCGTTTACACGCATCAATCATAATTAAAAGCTCGATCAAGCTGTCATTGACCGGCTGCGAAGTTGGCTGGATGATATAGACATCGCGTCCTCGCACACTTTCGTTAATCATGACCTGCGTCTCGCCGTTGTTAAACCGGCTCACCAGTGCATCGCAAAGCGGTACTCCTAGATGCTTGGCAATGTCCTGTGCAAGCTTGGGGTTTGCCGTTCCCGATAGAATGCAAAGATTTCCATATTGTGATGCCATGATCTGCCTCCCATTGGATCATTGTTGATACTGAAGAAGTCCAATTAATTATAACGCTATTGTCCAGATTTTGTCGATAGACAAATTCTTCCTTATTTAGAATTTCAACGAAGACATTTTCATCCTCATTGAAAAACGGTCCCAATTTATTTTCTTTTGTCCGGCCAATCAGGGATATTTTTTTGCCGCGCACGCGCAACTGCCAGTTCTTTCGGCGGAACATCCTTCGTAATTGTGGATCCTGCCGCAATATACGCATCGTCGCCGACGGATACCGGTGCGACAAGATTCGAGTTGCAGCCGACAAAGGCGCCATTTCCAATTTTTGTTCGGAATTTTGTTTTGCCGTCATAATTGACAGTAATTGTACCGCATCCCATGTTGACGTTCGTGCCCATGTCGCAATCGCCGATATACTGCAAATGCGGCAACTTTGAGCCTTCACCGACATTTGAGTTTTTAACTTCGACAAAATTCCCGATTTTTACATTCTTCCCTATTTGCGAGTTCGGACGAATATGGACGAACGGCCCAATCGTCGCGCCGTCCTCAATCTCACATTCATGCGCATAAACAAAATGAGCGGTTACGCCATTGCCGATTTTGACGTCCGCAAAACGACTTGACGGACCAAGGATACAGCCTTCCCCTGCGCTCGTCCGTCCTTCCAGCCAAGTAAACGGATAAATGACCGTATCTTGTCCGACAACGACGTCCGTATCAATAAATGTGGATTTAGGATCCATCAGCGTGACGCCATTCTCCATTAATTCAAGATTTTTCCTGCGGCGAAGTATTTTTTCCGCTTGTGCAAGATGGATACGGGAATTGACTCCCAACGTCTCCTCGAAATCGTCCGCTGCCACGGCCCAAATCTTTTCGCCTTGCTCACGAAGAATGGAAAGCACGTCCGGCAAATAATATTCGCCCTGCGCGTTTTCGCACCCCACGTTTGCCAACGCGGAAAACAGCGCTTTTTTTTCAAAACAGTAAATTCCGGCATTGACCTCACGTACTTTTCGCTCGTCTTCCGTAGCATCCTTGTGCTCGACGATTTTCTCCACGTCGCCCGCTGCCGTCCGAATCACACGCCCGTATCCCGTCGCGTCGGGCATAATCGCCGTCAACACTGTGGCCTTCGCGCCCACCTTTTCGTGTTCCTCGTAGAGTTTTCGGAGGAGATTGGAAGTCAAGAGAGGCGTATCTCCGCAAAGCACCATGACTGTGCCTATGGTTTCCTGAAGGAGCGGCTCCGTCTGAAGCACTGCATGCCCAGTGCCAAGCTGTTCTTCTTGGACTACGACTTCTGCGTTTCCGTCCAATGCCTTTCGCACTTCATCTGCACCGAAGCCCACGACGACAATGTTTCGCTTCGAACCAACCTCCACCGCTGCATCTAATACATGACGAACCATCTCTTTGCCGCACACTTTATGCAACACCTTAGGATGCGCCGACTTCATCCGCGTTCCCTTGCCCGCCGCTAAAATAACCGTGACCAAATCTGCCATGTTTCGTTCTCCCTTACTCCTTTGAATTTTCCCTTTTATCATTTGCTTTCATGCTTGCCAAAAGTGTTTGCTCAGATTTTTCCATATGATGCTCCGCCGCCTTGCGTGCAGCTTTCTCATCGCCTTGCGCGATGGCCTCGACAATCTTTCGATGCTCTTCCAACGTTGCTTTGAGACGCCCCGGGAAAGACATTGACTTCGTTCGGAAACGCGTAAGCTGTTCCCGGAGATTAGAGATGATACCAACAAGTCGTGTATTGCGGCTCGCTTGATACAGAAGATCATGAAATTCCGTATCCGTACGGACAATACTATCCATATCCCCGTTTTTGATATAGGCCCCGATTTCCACGAGAAGTCGTTGGAGTTTTTCCAATTCATCCTCGGTAATTCGTTCCGATGCCAGTCCGCTTGCCAAAGACTCCAATGATGTACGAATCTCAAAAACTTCATTGATGTCGCGAATGGAAAGATCGGCGACGTAAGTGCCACGCCTTGGCATCATGATGACGTAACCTTCCATCTCAAGCTTTCGTATCGCCTCACGTACTGGTGTCCGGCTGACACCCAAATCTTCCGCCAACTGGATTTCCATCAGGCGTTCACCCGGTTGCAATACGCCGCGCCGCACTGCGTCCCGAAGAGTCTCGCAGACAACTTCCCGGAGCGGTTGATAACTGTCCAGTTGAATAGGCCCCAATTTTCTTTTTTCCATACTTCCATCATTCCTTCTATTGTTTATACTTTCAGGATATAGTATTTTGTTTCACCGTCGGAACGACAAAAATTGTCGCATCAGGATAGGCGTGGGACAGCATCGCCGCCGCATGCTCCATATCCTTTTTTTCCCTCGCAATGGCAAAAACCGTCGGACCACTGCCAGACATCAAGGCTTCTGCTGCGCCGTTTTCTGTCAATATGCGCTTATATTCTTCAACAATCGGATACGCTTTCATCGTCGCTTCTTCAAAAACATTTGCAAGCGCTTTTTCGATTCCTTCGACATGTCCTGTCTTAATCGCCGACAACATCGCGTTTGTATCGGGATGACGAGTGGATCCCATTTTGTCATAATTTTTGTATGCCCACGCCGTTGAAACAGAGACAGGCGGCTTTGCCAATACAACAAACAATTGCGGCAAATCGGGAAGGCGACGCAAGATTTCTCCGCGTCCCGTCGCCAGCATCGTACCACCTTCGATGCCAAAAGGCACATCCGATCCGATTTTTTCGCCAAGCTTGCAAAGTTCCTTTTTCGAAAGTCTTGTCTCGAAAAGAGAATTCATTCCAATCAGTGTCCCCGCCGCATCTGCGGAGCCTCCTGCCAATCCAGCTGCGATAGGAATTTTCTTTTTGATTTCAATGGAAACCCCGGACTGTATTTTGCATACATCCAAAAACAAACGAGCAGCCTGCCACGCAAGATTTGTTTTATCTGTGGGCAATTCCGGCACATCCATTTCCAGGGAGATGCCTTTTTCTTGCCGTTCCAGATAAATTATATCGAAAAGTCCCACTGATTGCATTACCATTTCAACGTCATGGTAACCGTCCGGGCGCGTGCCCAAAATATCCAGCGTCAAATTAATCTTGGCATTCGCTTCCACCGTAACCATCGAAACACTCCAACATTGTTTTTCCACTTAGTCACAAAAACTATAATATTATATCATCTTTATATTCTCATGAAAATATTGAACAGGGAAATTTCCTGTCACGAATAATTTGACAAGCGTTGCTTTTAAAGTACATAATATAATATTAGTAGTTATAGACGAACTCCAAAGGAGAATCCCGTTTATGAAGCATCCTGCATATATGAAATCGTTGATACGCCTCTTGATTTCCATCCCGTTGCTTGCAGCGCTGTTCTCCAGTGCTGCATTGCCATTCCTGTTCAATTGGTCGCGGCTCTATGCGCCGAACTGGACAGAAACATTTGCGTTCCTCGAAAATCACGCCTCGTTTTTGGAGTTTGTTTTTGCTGTCTCGCTGGTCATTGTCCATTATCCGATTTACTTGCGCGGCTTTGCACAAATTCGCAATCGTCGCCCCCGCTCAGAATCAATGATTGCCGTTTCCACAGGAATCGCATTCATGTTCGGCGTTCTTCCGCTCATTTTAAATCAATCAGCGGCATGGTTCGCCCAAAGTCCGTTATATGCGAGCGCAATGAGTGCACTGTTTACTTTCGACGCCTTTTCTCACGCTCCCTTGGAACCGATTTTCCCCTCCTACTTTCATCTCATCGGTTTCTGGACACTCTTTTTCGCGCTAGGGGATTTTCTCCGTGCTCATGCCGCTATTATGTTATCTCGTGTCGAAAATTCCGGTAAACAGATGCGTGAGGAAGAAATTTATCAATCCCTTGTTCCTTTCTCCGGCTATGCGGCAAATTTCTTTCTTGTGCTTGCCTTTCTGTGCGGTCTTGTTTGGCTATTGCTCGGTGTTTCTCTTCCCTTCACGATTTCTTTTTCTCTGTTTGTACTGCTTTCCGCGACTCCCTGTGTCCTCCCCTTGGCAGAAGCCGTTCCTCTATGGATCGGATCTTTCTTTCTTGTGGAACAATGCGTATCCCTTCGCAGTTTTCGCGCGGTGGAGACCGTCGCCTTGTCTGATACGCTCGTGCTTGGCAAGTCAGGCATCCTGACGGAAGGTGAACCGCAGATTACCGATCTTGTACCTGAGGGCATAACTATGACGGCCTTCATGTCTCTCGCTGCCGCCGCTGAATCCGGGTCACGACATCCAATTGCAAAAGTAATTTCTGAACATGCAATCCGGCTTCGCGCAAAATTCGGACGCATTGCCGCCTTCAACGAATCTCCCGGCGATGGAGTGGAAGTCTTGATGAATGGCGCGCCTATTCGCGTTGGCCGGAAGGAATGGATTGAATCCCAAGGCGTCCGCATTAGCGCAAACTTGTTGACGAAGGACGATCAGCTTGCCGAAAAAGGAAAAACTATCCTTTATGTCAGCAATGGAAAAAATGCAAAAGGTATTATCGCTTATGAATACGAATTGAACACTGAGACGGCAGAAACGGTTCGTGAACTTGAAAAACAAGGCATCGAGACAATTCTGATGATTGGCGAAGGTACACGTACAGCGAAAACCGTTGCCAAGCGTCTCGGAATTCCGAATTTTCGCCACAGTATCCGTGCCGCTGATCTCGTCCGAGAAATCCAGCTTTTGCAAGCGCACGGAAAAAACGTTGCACTTTTCGCGAACCTTTCCGAGGACAATCTCGCCCTAAAACAAGCAGACTGTCCTATTCTGCCTATGATTGAAAAAGAGGATCCTAGGCAAAAAGAAGTCCCAAATGTCCCCGAAATTCTTATCGAAGCCGAGCCGACCACAGATCAAAACGCCGAGCTAAAATCGATTTCGGTTCTTCCGGCACTGGTTGTCAAAAGCCTCGTGGTTTTGCCCTCAGCGCATTCCCTTCTGAAGAAAATCCATTCCACAGCTCGCCAAAACACTGTGGCTTCGTTTTTTGGTCCACTGCTGGCTTTGCCTGTTTCCTCCGGTCTCTTTGTTACACTGGGAAGTCCACTCTTCCCCGCTCCTTGGCTCGTCGCGCTCGCGTCTTTCCCCGGTCTTCTTGTCACTATACTGAACGCCGTTCGTGTTGGACGAGAATATTATTCCATACAGTCGAAAAAAACAGTAAACAAAGAAAAGAGATGATACCCCATGAGCCTCGACGGTTTTTCCATGTATCGCCTCACGCGTGAATTGGATGCCGCATTGTCGGGAAGCCGCATAGACAAAATCACCCAACCTAACCGAACAACGATACAATTTTCCGTCCGGCAACCGGGGCAAACACTCTGCCTGTGTTTGTCCGTGCGGCCGCAAAATCCCGCACTCTACCTTTCGGACGCTCCATTTGAAAATCCTTCTGAACCTCCCGCCTTTTGCATGTTCCTTCGCAAACACTTGGAAGCAGGACGAATCGTTGCTATTCGCCAGCATGGATTGGATCGTGTATTGTTTCTTGATGTGGACACATTGGCCGCAGGGGGACGCATCGTCACAAAAACCGTTGCCATTGAATTGATGGGAAAACATTCAAATCTCATCCTGACAGAGGAAGGAAAAATTATCGACGCTCTGCGCCGTGTCGGCGCTGCAGAAAGTCGCATCCGTTTCGTGCTGCCAGGCGGCGAATATCAGCCTCCTGATGACGGTGGAAAGTTGAACGCACTTGCATCAACAGAGGGGGAATTTGTATCACGTCTTCGCCAAAAACAGGAAATGAAACTCGTCAAAGCCATCAGCGACGTCTGCCTTGGCTTCGGTCCTGTCACTGCGAAAGAGATTATTTTTTCCGCCGGTCTTTCCCCTGATGTTCAAATCGAATCACTCGACAATGCAGACTTTGATTCTCTTGCCAACGCCTTTGCCGAAACTGTTGCTGCTTTACGGAACGAGGCGTCTCCAGCTGTGCTGTTGCGCGACGGCAAAGGAAAACTTACGGCGATGGCAGCATTCCCTCTCCACGCTTTCACTAATGTTGAGGAAGAACATTTCCCGGACATGAGCAAGCTGCTTATCCGTGCCGACTCACTGATTGGAAGCTATTCGCCGCCTGACAAGGAGCGGTTTCAAAAACTCATCCGAAATGAACTTCGCCGTGCGCAAAACAAGCGGGAAAAACTTTATGAAGAAGCCGGCGAAGCAAAAAACGCTGACGAATTCCGCCAAAAAGCAGATATCCTGTCCACCTATCAGCATCAACTTTCCGATCATCAGGATGACGAGGTCGCCCTTCCAAACATTTACGCCGAGGATGGAAAGAACGTGTCCATTCCCCTTGATCGTAAACTTACCATACGACAAAATATCAATGCCTATTACAAAAAATATGGCAAGCTTCGTCGTGCCGAGAAGCTCCTTGCAGAGCAAATCACCGCTTGCAAGGAAAACATATGTTATCTTGAAAGTATTGAGTTTTCTCTTGCATCTTGTACCGAGCTTTCCGAGATTGCCGATATCCGCACAGAATTGATTGTTTCCGGGATTTTGCGTGAAAACCAAAAGAAAAAGCCAAGAGAAAAAGTCTCCAAGCCATTACAATTCCGTGCCGAAGACGGTACAGAGATTTTTGTCGGAAAAAACAACAGCCAAAACGACCGCTTGACCTTTCAAATTGCAGACCGCGATGATCTTTGGCTGCACACCAAGGACATTCCCGGCTCCCATGTAATCTTGCGGACTGGCGGAATCAAGCCGAGTGATGATACGTTGCTGCTTGCAGCTTCTCTCGCCGCACATTTCAGCCAGGCTTCCGGCTCATCCAATATCCCCGTGGACTGTACGCCCTGCCGCTTTGTAAAAAAGCCATCAGGTGCGAAGCCGGGATTCGTCATCTTCACCCACCAAAAAACCTTCGCAGTGACACCGGACGAAGAACGGCTGAAAAAAATACTGGCGCAAGAAAATCCCCATACGCACTGAAAAAGCGTATGGGGATATTTGCTTCTGTATACCATTTTCCGTCGGTTTAAGGACAATCCCAAAATTAACCGTCTCTCATTTCCGTGTCACTGATGACGCGGCCAAGTCTCAACCCGAACAGGAAATTCCAGAACCATTTGTAAGCCACTGTCAAGTTGGTATATGTACCGGCTAGGCGCATCAAGTGTACCACCATCCATGCCACCCACGCGAAAAAACCCCGCATTTTCATGCTGCCCATCGCAACAACGGCATGACCACGGCAAATCGTTGCCATTGCTCCGACATCCTTATAAGTGAATTCTGAGAGTTTTGCGTTCGGGTCGCGCAACAGTTTCTTGATATTCCCAACGCAAACTTCAGCTTCTTGTGTCGCAACCGGCGCCACTGTTGCCAAAGGACGACCGTCCTGCATAAAGTTTGCACAGTCGCCGATAGCGAAAATCTCTGGATATCCCTTGACCTGCAATGTTTTGTCCACGACCACGCGCCCTGCGCGGTCAGTCTCCGCACCAAGATTCTTTACAAAAGAAACTGCTTTGACGCCTGCTGCCCAAATTACAGTCTTCGTCGGAATCGAATTGCCGTCCTTCAGTTTCAAATTCTCTCCGTCGTAGTCCATGACCTGCGTCGAGATACGGACGTCAACCTTGCGGATATCATGCAAAACACGGATTGTTTCTTCCTGAAGCGAATCAGGCATCATCGCCAGCACATGATCCATGGCCTCGACAAGCACAACTTTTGCTTCGGAAAAATCAAGATCATGATACTCGTGCGCCATAACGCCGTAAATCAATTCGGACAACGCCCCCGCGCACTCAACGCCCGTCGGGCCGCCGCCGACGCAAACGAATGTCAACATCCGACGGCGTTCCTCTGCATCCTCGCACTTTGTGGCATTCTCAAACATACGAAGGACATGATTGCGAATTGCTACGGCCTGCTGCAACGTCTTCATGCCGAAAGAATTTCGTGCAACGTTTTCCATGCCGAAAAAGTTTGTCGTTGCCCCTGCGGCCAGAACGAGATAATCATAGGGAACCTTGCCATGATCGGTAATCAAGATTTTGTTGTCCGTATCAAAATCCTCTGCGTGCGCCATGAAAAAGCGGACATTCTTCGTATTGCGGAAAAATGCGCGAATTGGATACGCGATTTCGTTTTCGTCCAGTTCCGACGTAGAAAGTTGATAGAGCAACGGCTGAAATACATGAAAATTATTCCTGTCGATAATTGTAATATCGACGGGAAGATTCGCCAATCCTTTCGCCACTTTGACGCCACCGAAACCGGCGCCGACGACGACTATATGCGGCCTTTTTTTATCTGCCATGAAGATTCCTTGTCCTTTCCAATACCTATCAAAAAAATATCTGCTATTATATCATATGCCCTAAAAAAAGCAAGCATTGACAAAGGACGGATGCAAAAACTGCGTTTCCCAAAAAGACGGCTCCCTGCGGATAGAGAACTTTGCCGCAGCGAGCCGTCTTTATTGTCTTTTGGAAATCCTCTGTTTTCAGTCACCAATCATTGCCGCAGCGATTGCTGCGCCTAGCGAAGCGCCTCCTGTAACGTGGAGAAGTTGGACGTTTTCCCCCTCGTCCTTTAATATCTCTCGCAAGGCATCACGAAGTGCAACTCGAGCGATTGCCGTATGCGTGAAGAACGACCCCTCAACGGCTATGTTTTGTACGCCAATTATACCCTCGCCCAAGATATGACGAAGCATTCCCACATAAACGGCGGCGGCAATTCGTGCCGAGCGTCGAACGATGGCCTCCGCCAACGCAGCGCTTTCCTCAATTTGTTTGTCTGTAAGGGAATTTCCAGCCATGCAACGAAGAAACGTCGCCCCATTTCCTTGAATAATACGGCATAGATCCTCGCCGGATACGGCCGGAAATGTTTCACCAAGAATATCGCCAAAAGCCTGTGAAAACAGTGCTCCGAGGTATCGTCCCGATACCATTTTTTCCAGCGTCTGCGCGCCTTCTTTTTCCGACGCAGCGTCCAATGCCATGTCATATTTGTTCTGGTCAAGCCATCCGAAATTGCCCGCTTCGAGATTCATGATCATCGGTGTTTTTTTGCCGCCGAAGTTTTCCAAATAGCACGCATTGAAACCTGTTGCATAGATTGATCCAATAGCAACTCCATCCCATTGATAAGCCGCTGCCAAAAGCACGGCGACAGTATCATTCAAAATTGCAGTCGGGCGGACATTAGAAATTCCGCGCCGTAAAAGCGCGTCGTTCAGACGCTCATTTACCCAACGACCTTCAACATCCGGCACCGCGAGTTCCTTCGTCCATGAAATCAGCTTGGCGTCCCGTGGCGAGTCCTGCGTCGACGGGAAGGAAAATGTATGGCCGAGCCGGTATGACGTCTGATGATTACCGCCAAGCACCGCGTCTATAATCTCGGCGAGAAAATTAAACAGCCCTTCCGCTGAAGAACCATGTCCCGCGTGGTTATAGCGTCCAGGCACAATCAACGGTTTCGCTACACGCGCCGCCAACTCATATTGTCCGCCGCCAAACAGGCGTACATGCTCCGCTCTCACATTCGTTCCGCCAAAGTCCAAGGTGATGAATTCGCCCTGTTCGTCGCCCGTCGGCAATCCCAGATAGGACGGCAACGGTTTCAGTGTCGAGTCGGTACTGCCTTGCAGCCCTTTTTCCATCTCGCTACGAAATACCTCGACAGCGGCAACCAATTCCTCCGGACCGAAGGCAAAGGACTCAATCGCTTCCCGTGCTTTGTGTCCGTTCCATTCCATATTCTCATCTCCCGTCTCAATCTATACAAATCTCAAATTTCGCTCTCCGCGTTCTGCTCATCGTTTTCTGAATCTCCCTTGATTTCTTCGTGTTCCTCGGCAAGTTCCTTTTTTAGCCGCACAAGAACGCGGGTAATTCGTACGTTGTCCACTTCCTCGACAAAAAAAGCATTGCCGTCCAACCATGCAAATTGTCCAATCTTCGGCGGCGTTTCGCCTTGCGCATAGACCCAGCCGCCAATGGTATCAACATTGTCTACATCGAGAGAAAGCTCCAAAATATCGTTGATTTCATCAATCGGTAGTTTTGCGTCCACAGAATAAATCAATGGTGCGCGCCGCTCAACCACCGGACGCTCCTCATCGAACTCATCCTGAATGTCGCCAACGATTTCCTCGACAATATCTTCTATAGTCACCATACCCGCTGTGCCGCCGTACTCATCAACGACAATCGCGAGCTGCGCACGATTTTTCTGAAGCGTCTTCAAAAGCCGCGCAACAGCCATCGTTTCCGGCACGACAATCACCTGCCGTGCCAGCATCCTGAGATTCGGCGTCTTGCCGCGACGAAGCGGCTCCATCATATCCTTTATATGAAGAAAGCCGATAATATGATCCTTGTCCTCGCGGCAAATTGGATATCGCGTCAACTGCTCCCGAATGGCAATTTCTACATTTTCCGAAACGCTCTGCTCTAAATACAGACATACCATATCCGCACGCGGAATCATAATGTCGCGCACTTCTTTGTCCGAGAAGTCGAAGACATTATCCACGAAATCGTATTCCGTTTTGTCAATGTAGCCCTTTTTCCGGCTCTCTTCCATCAAAAGGCGGATTTCCGCTTCGGAATGAGCGTCGCTTTCCCCGTCGGTGACGTCGATGCCCATAAAACGATGAATGATCCAGTTTGCAAAGTGATTCAAAAACCAAACAAAGGGATAGGTCAACCGCTGAAAAAGCAGAAGCGGCAATGCCGCTACCAGTAACATATCGAGCGGTCGAACAATGGAAATGTTTTTTGGCACCAACTCACCGAGGATGATATGCGCCGCAGTAATCACGGAAAACGCCACGGCAAACGCAGCCGTATCGACGCCCGCGCCGGTAATGCCCACTGCGGCCATCGGTGCGCGCAAAAGTTCCGCAAGAAACGGCTCGCCAATCCAGCCGAGAGCCAGCGAGGCAAGTGTGATGCCAAGCTGCGTTACTGAAAGAGAGACGTCCATTTGATCGACGAGATGCTTTGCATACTTGGCGCGATTGTCTCCCTTCGCAATCAGCTCATCAAGCTGAGACAAGCGCACTTTGACAATGGTGAACTCCGCCGAGACGAAGAAACCGTTCAGTACAATGAAAATGACAATCAGCAAAAAATTTATGGCAACCGTAACGCTGTCCAAAAACAAAAACCTCCGAATTCTACGAATCCCAGTTAATACTAAAAATTTTGGTCTGGGATACGCCTGCTTCGCAGGCTGCAGACGTGCCTGATGCGCAACCGAAGCCTGCAATGCAAGTGTATCTTCAGTCAAAATTCACATAATAATTTGGCCGAAGAATAGTAGTACCGCTTTACTATTTGTATTTTATACCGAAGTCGCGTTTACGGCAAGACGGGCTTTCCGTTTGTATCGTCGAAGGTCGCGGTGCAGGACGGATAATTGGAGCAACCCCAAAAGCCGCCGTTTTTGCCGCGAACAAATCTAAGATAGCCTTCCTTGCAGTGCGGACAGAGAAATTTGCCCGTAATGCTGCTTCTTTCCATACGTTCCATCGGCGCGGCGGAGTATTTCGGTTTGTCTCCCCATCGTTTTTCCGATTTTGGCATTAACGCCCCCGCATAGGAACTGTCGGAAAGATTTGGCTGATACTCGGCGAGGAACGCAGCCATTTCTTCCTCGCTCATAACCGGCGCGTCATTTTGCCAGACTGCCTTTGCTGCCGTGGAATTAGATGGACGGAAGGAGGCACGGAAATCCGTCGACGATATGAAACGAGACGTATTTTCTCTTCGCGCCGAAACACGGGACAAGTCAGGCTTGCCGTCCTTGTCGGGCGCAGTCATCCTGCAGCGCGGAAAATTCGTGCAGCCCCAAAAAGCGCCGTTTTTTCCTTGTTTTAGTGTCAGAACGCCCTTGCCGCAGCGCGGGCATTTCGTTTCTTCCCCGGCGGGGGGAAGTGATGCATTGGACGCCGCGTTGCATAGGCGGCGCGTAAACGAAATCTGTTCGGCCAGAAAATCGTCAATATTTCCTTCGCCGTCCGACATCGCGTGCAGCGCATCTTCCCAAACCGCCGTCTTGTCCGGGTACGTCATATCTTCCGGCAGCGCGTCCACGAGGAACTCCGCCGCCGCCGTCGGCGTCAGCACTTTTTTCTTGCCCGCCGCCTGCAAAAAATTCCGCCGGATCAAATCGTCGATAATCGTGGCCCGGGTCGCCTCGGTGCCGATGCCAGACACCGCCCGGAGCGTCTTTTTCGCCGCCTCGTCCCGCACGAATTTGTGGATGTCCTTCATCGCCGCGAGAAGCGTAGACGGCGTGAACCGCTGGGGCGGCTTCGTCTCCTTCTCCGCGAGGTTGCCCGACGCCCACGCCACCGCGTCCTTTTTCTTCATCGCGGGCAGTTCCCCGCTTTCCTCCGTCTCCTCGCCCTCGGCTTTCTCGGCGTTCTTGCCCGCGTAGAGCGCCTTCCATCCCATATCGCGCACCACGCGCCCGCTGGCGGTGAACCGCTCCCCGGCGAAAGCAAGCTCCAGCTTCGTCTGGTCGTAGACGTGGACCGGGTAAAATTGCGCGAGATACGCCTGCGCGATCAAAAAATAAATGTTCCGCTGCATGGGCGTCAATGTGTCCGGCTTGACCCGCACCGTCGTCGGGATAATCGCGTGATGGGCGGTAATTTTCTTGTCGTTCCACGCGCGGCTCTTTGTCTTCGCGTCCGCGCCCCCCGCCCAAGCCGCGAGCTGCTCGTCCCCCGATTGGGCGAGATTCGCGAGAATCGTCCCCGCCGCGCGGAACTGGTTCGTCGGCAGGTATTCGCAGTCCGAACGCGGGTAGGTCGTCAGCTTCCTCTCGTAAAGCTGCTGGGCCGTGTCCAGCACTTGCTGCGGCTCGTAACCGAACCGCTTGCCCGCCAAGACTTGGAGCGTCGAAAGGGCGAAGGGCAGCCGCTGGGGCTCTTCCTTTTTCGCCTTTTTGTAGTCGGTGATGGCGCCCGGTTCGCCCGCGTCCCGCGCCGCGAAAAACGACGCCAGTTTTTCCTCCGCCGCGCTTTTGTCGATGAGCCGCCCCTCGCTGTCGAGGCCCCGCTGCTCTTCCGACGGCTTCCACGTCGCCGCGAAATTCCCGTTCTTGTGGGCGAACTCCGCCTTGATCGTGTAATGTTTGACCGGGCGGAAATTCGCGATTTCCCGCTCCCGCCGCACGACGAGCGCCAGCGTCGGCGTCTTGACCCGCCCGATGGGCAGCACCGTTTTCCGCCCCGCGCGGCGGGCCGCCAACGTATAGGCCCGGGAAAGATTCATGCCGATCAGCCAGTCTGCCCGGGCGCGGGCCAACGCCGAAGTTTTCAGGGGCGCGAAATCCCGATTGTCCCTGAGGTCGGCCAGCGACTCCTTCACGCTCTTTTCGTCGAGGGCGTTCAGGAGCAGCCGCTTCACCGGCTTTTTGTTCCCGACGAAGTCCAGCACCTCATCCACAAGGAGCTGCCCTTCCCGGTCCGGGTCTCCCGCGTGGACGATCTCGTCGGCGCGGGCGATCAAATCTTTGACGATGGCGAACTGCTTCGCGCTGGACTCGGACACAATCAGTTTCCACGTTTTCGGCACGATCGGCAGCGCGGCCTCCGTCCATTTTTTATAGGCCGCGTCGTACTCCTCCGGCTCCGCCTGCCGCAAAATATGCCCGAAGCACCAAGTCACGACCCCCTCCGCCGTCTCAATGAAGCCGTTCCCGTTTCGTGCCGGACCTTTCAGACATTTTGCGATTTCCCGGCCCATACTAGGCTTCTCCGCAATATATAACCGCATGGATTTACCGTCCTCTTCATTTCTTTTCGTTTAGTATTTTACCATAGACAGAACAGCAACACAAAAAAGAGGCCGAAAAGCAAAGACATTTTCTTCACGTATCGGCCTCTATCAGATTACCTTGCCTTCTATTTCCTTATTTTGCTTCGCCCACTGAACCAAGTATATGTGAAGCCGCGTTATCGAGTTCCGCCGACTGGTACGCCGTCGCCACCGCCGTCAGGCTCACAGCTTTGACCGCCTCCGAGCGTTGGCGGATTTTCGGCGCGTCGTGGCGTTTCGCCGCCTGTGTCTCATCTTCCGGCAAGCTCTTGTACTGTTTGGTGTGCATGAAGTCCTGCCACTCCGCCTGCAAATGGCGAAGAACCAAAAGAATCAAAGGCTCGTCGAATTCGCCGCCGTCATTTTTGTCGATCCGATCGAGAGCGGACGAAGTGTTTTCAGCCTTTTCATCTTCGTCAGCACCCGTCCCCACAGCACTTTTCGCATTTTCCGTGCCGTCCGCGCTTGCCTCGTTTGCTGCGTCCGCTTCCGCATTTGTCGCGTCCGTGGCATCCGTCGCCGTGCTTTCCGGCGAAGCCGCCGTTTCCGCGCCAGCGGACACATTCGTCGCGTCTCCCGCCATGCTCGCGTCTGCGGTTGCCGCCCCGGCCTCCGCTCCCACGGACGCGTTCGCGTCCACCGAAACGCCCGTGTCAAAGGAGGCCACGCCTTCCGCGCTGGCTCCCGCGTCGCCCGCAGATGCCGCCCCGCCGGACACGCCTCCGCCGCTGGCACTGTCGATGGCGTCCGAGCAAGCCGCCGCCGCATTCGCGTAGGCAATCGCCACCGCGCGCATCGCCTCGGCTTTCGTCTTTGCCGATTTCAGCGTCCGTGCCAGTTTCTCGCGCTCCTCCATCGTGACCTTGGCTTTTTTGTACAGTTTTTCGTCATGCTGGCGCAAATATTCCAGTTCGTCCGCCGAGAGCTTCTTGCCGCGCTTCAGCTTCTGCTTGATGCTCCCCGTCTTCGCCTTGACCGTCCGGTCGTCGTCCTTCTTTTTCGACTTTTCCAGCGTCATCTCGACGATGGTTTTCGGCGCGGCGGCTCGCGCCTCCTCCTGCGCTTTCACAAAAGTCGTTTTCGCGTCCTTCCAGTCAAAGGACTCGCCCGTTTTCATCTTCTGCTTCGCGGATTTTTTGAGCTGGAATTGCTGCAAATACGTCCGCATCGTCCCGACCACCGCAAACATGGTTAAAACCTCCCTGTTCCCTGAACCAAAAACTTTCTCTCCATAGTCCTTCCTAAATATATTATACCATTCGCTTTAGGCATTGTACAGAAAAAACCACAGAAGTGCTTGTGCATGTAAAGGAATTTGCGTATAATAATTTTGTTTTGGAATGCATACCAAAATTATAATAGCACGATTAGGAGGCGCACCATGCCAAAGAAAATATTTCCCATCCCGAAAGACAAACTGGAAGAAATCATCCGGCGCTATCCGACGCCGTTCCACATATACGATGAGGCGGCCATCCGAAAAAATCTGCGGCGGCTCTTCGCGGCGTTCTCTTGGGCGCCGTCCTTCCGCGAGCATTTCGCGGTGAAGGCGACGCCAAACCCGTACATCCTGAAGCTCCTCGCCGAGGAAGGCGCGGGAGCGGATTGCAGTTCGCTGGCCGAGCTGCTCTTGGCGGACATGGCGGGCATCCGGGGCGAGAAAATCATGCTGACGTCGAACGACACCCCCGCCGACGAATTTCAAAAGGCGCGGGAGCTCGGCGCGATCATCAATCTCGACGACATCACCCATATCGACTACTTGGAAAAGTGCGCGGGCTTCCCCGACTGCCTGTCCTTCCGCTACAATCCCGGCAACCTCGTCACGGGCAACGACATCATCGGAAAGCCGGAGGAAGCGAAGTACGGCCTGACCCACGACCAGCTTCTCGCCGCTTACCGCGTCGCGAAGGAGCGCGGCGTGAAGCGGTTCGGGCTGCACTGCATGATCATTTCCAATGAGCTAAACGCGAACTCCTTCATCGAGACGGCAAAGCTGATGTTCCACACCGCCGTGGAAATCAAAGAAAAACTCGGCATCCGGCTGGAATTTGTGAACTTGGGCGGCGGCGTCGGTATCCCCTATCGCCCGGAGGAAGAGCCGGTCAATTTGGAAACCGTCGGCGCGGGCATCCAAAAAGCCTATCGGGAAATCATCGTGCCCGCGGGCCTCGACGGCCTCGCCATCGCGATGGAGCTGGGCCGCGCCATCACCGGCCCTTACGGCTGGCTCGTCGCCACGGCGATTCACGAGAAAAAGACGTACAAGGACTACATCGGCCTCGACGCCTGTATGGCGAACCTGATGCGCCCCGCCATGTACGGCGCGTATCATCATATCGCCGTCGTCGGCAAGGAGGACGCCTTCTGCGATCACGTCTACGATGTCACTGGTTCTCTCTGCGAAAACAACGACAAATTCGCCATCGACCGGAAATTGCCGGAAATCGAGATCGGCGACCGTCTCGTGATCTTCGACGCGGGCGCTCACGGCCACGCCATGGGATTCAACTACAACGGCAAGCTTCGCAGCGCGGAACTCCTGCTGAAAGAAAACGGCGACGTGCAAATGATCCGCCGCGCCGAAACTCTCTCCGACTACTTCGCCACATTGGATTTCGACGGCTCGGAGTTTGGACGGAAATAA
>CAMVJN010000018.1 GCA_947167825.1 uncultured Selenomonadales bacterium
TGGACACGTCGGAGGTCTTGCGGATATTGAAGGAAGGAAGCCGCATCCCCGGCGCCTATCCGGTGCTCTGCGGCAAGCGGATCGCCTATGTCAACGAAGCTTTCCGCCCGTACCTGCGCGAGATGCAGAAATACTTCACCCAGAACAGGATCGTCCCCGACCTCGAGGCGACGGCCGCCGCGGAACCGCTGATCAAGATCGCCTATTGCGACGCGGAGCAGGGCGACGCCGAGCACACGATTTACCCGGGGCTGAAAAAACTGCACGGTCCGGTTCATGTCGCGCTTTCCAGCAATTATTGGGTGGACATCATGAACCCCGGCATGAACAAAGGTTTCGCAGTGAAAAAGCTGCAGGAATTGCTGGGAATTCCGCCGGAAAACTGCGCGGCTTTCGGCGACTACCTGAACGACCTCGAAATGCTGAAAGCGGTCAAATACAGCTTCGCAATGGAGAACGCGCATCCGGCGCTTTTCGAGGCGGCGAATTACCGGGCGCCGGCAAACACGGCCTACGGCGTGACAAAAAAGATCCGCGAGCTTTTGTACGCGGGCTTGATATAGGGGGATTCTGCATGAAAATCGACTACCATATGCACTTTGAGCGCGGTTCCTATGACTTCGGCTGGGTGCAGGGCTTTTTCGACGCAGCGGCAAAGCGCGGGCTGGAAGAGATCGGCATCAGCGAGCACAGCCACGGATTCACGGACTTCGAGCATTTCTATTACGACGATTTGATTCTCGACGATTCGTTTATCGGCGACTTCCAGAAAAAATGGCTGAAGAAAAACAAATTCAAATGTCCGCTGGACGACTATTTCACGTTCATGGACGAGCTGAAAAAGCGGGGCAAACCGGTCAAGACCGGAATCGAGGTTTGCAATTTCCGGGACCAGAAAGCCGTCGGGGAACTTCTCGACCGTTATCCGTTCGATTATCGGATCGGTTCTGTGCATTTCCTGCGCGGCTGGGCCTATGATTCCTCCGAAATCAAAGCAGAGTGGGACGAGCGCCCGCTTCAGACGATTTACGAAGAGTACGCGGAGGAGGTCGAGCACCTCTGCGCAGGCGGTCACTACGACGTGCTGGGGCATCCGTTCAATATCCGCCTGTTCAAGTACATCCCGACCTTTGATGTTACGCCTTACCTGGAGCGTGTCGCAAAGGCGATGAAAAAAGCGGATATGGTCGTCGACATCAATACGGGCACGCGCTACCGTTACCCCATCGAGGAAATCTCCCCCTACCCCGACTTCATGGAAATTGCGGCGGACTACAAGCTCCCGATCATCACGACGTCGGACGCCCACGAGCCGGAAGACTGCGGCGCTTACATCGACGAAGCCATCGAGTACGCGAAGAAGTTCGGCTATACGCAGTCGGTGCGATTCAAGGGACGCGACAGGAGCCTTGTGCCGCTCGGATAAGCTTCCTTATGTATACAATTTGTTTCCCGCAATTGAAGCTGTGAATTAGATAGACTTTATGGCGCTTTTTTTGTATAATGGAAATTGCTTGCGGAACGACCGCAACGAAATGATATGATTATGATATGGAGGGGCAGTGTATGATGAAGGGCAAGAAGTGGAAACGTCTCGTCATGGGCGTGACGGCGGCGATGTTGTCGGCGAGTCTGATTGCGGGCTGCGGCGGCGGCGGACAGAAGAAGGCCGAGGACGGCAAGAAGAGGTACAAGATCGGCATCGTGCAGCTCGTCGAGCACAACGCTCTCGACGCGGCGAACAAGGGCTTCGTGGACGGGCTGAAAAAGCGCGGCTACGAGGAGGGCAAGAATATCGAGATTGACCGCCAGAACGCGCAGGCCGACCAGTCGAACCTCGCGAACATTTCCCAGCGCTTTATCTCGAACAAGTCGAACCTGATCTGCGCGATCGCGACGCCGGCGGCTCAGACCGTGGCCAACGCGACGAAGGACATCCCCATCGTCGGCACGGCGATTACCGACTATGTCAGCGCGAAGCTCGTGAAATCCAACGAGAAGCCGGGCGGCAACGTCACCGGCACCAGCGACATGAACCCGGTCAAGGAGCAGGTAGACCTCCTGATGAAGCTCGTCCCGAACGCCAAGACCATCGGCGTCATCTATTGCTCCAGCGAGGTCAATTCCGAGGTCCAGGTCAAGGCGATGAAGGAATACGCCGAATCGAAGGGCCTGAAGGTCGAGACCGCGACGATTTCCACAGTCAACGATATCCAGCAAGCGGCCCAGAGCCTGAACACGAAAGTCGACGTCTTCTACGCGCCGACGGACAACGTGCTGGCCAGCGCGATGCCGACGCTGCTCTCCATCACTGATCCGGCAAAGAAGCCGATTATCTGCGGCGAGGAGAACATGGTCAAGGCCGGAGGCCTCGCGACCTACGGTATCGACTACTACAAGCTGGGACTCCAGACCGGCGACATGGGCGCGGACATCCTCGACGGCAAGAAAAAGCCCGCCGACATGCCAATCCAGACCGCGAAAGATCTGAAGGCGAGCATCAACAAGAAAAACGCCGATGCTCTCGGCGTCAAGATTCCCGACGACCTGATGAAGTCGGCGGAAATCATTCAGTAAGGAACTCATAAAGAGTGGAGAGCATCCCCTGCTCTCCACTCTCCATACTTTTGGCTGTCATATTATTGTTCTGTTAGGAGTAGAAACGATTTGGACTTAATCATTCCAACGATCTCGCAGGGTCTTCTTTGGTCGGTGCTGGCCATCGGCGTCTATCTGACGTTCCGTGTGTTAGACGTGGCGGATTTGACCGTCGAGGGAAGCTTCCCGCTGGGCGCGGCTGTGGCTGCGGCGCTGATCGTCAAAGGTGTCAGCCCGATTCCGGCGATTTTTGTCGCCTGCTTCGCAGGGATGCTTTCAGGCGTCGTCACCGGGCTTTTAACGACAAGTTTCAAGATTCCGGCATTGCTTTCGGGCATTCTGACGATGATCGCGCTGTACTCGGTGAACCTTCGCGTGATGGGCAAGGCGAACCTGCCGCTTCTCGGCGTCGATACTTTGTTCACGCAATTCGGCTGGATTTCCGAGGACAAGCAGACAGTGGTATTCGCCGTCGGGCTCGTCGTCGTATTCTTGGTCGGCGCTTTCTGCTACTGGTTCTTCGGGACGGAAATCGGCGCGGCGATTCGCGCCACGGGCTTCAACCCAAACATGATCCGCGCTAACGGCGTCAATACGGACGCAACGATTATTCTGGGGCTTCTGCTGTCCAACGGCCTCGTGGCGATTTCCGGCGCGCTCGTCGCGCAGTCCAACGGCTTCGCGGACGTGGGCATGGGCGTCGGCACGATTGTCATCGGCCTCGCGTCGGTCATCATCGGCGAGGTGCTGTTCGGCACGCCGAGCTTTTGGCGTTGCCTGATCTCTGTAGTGCTGGGTTCCGTCGTCTACCGCATCGTCATCGCCGTCGTGCTGCAAATGGGCATGCCGCCCAACGACCTGAAGCTCTTCACGGCGATTCTCGTAGCCGCCGCGCTTGCACTTCCGCTGCTCCAGGGCAAAGTCAAGGAACGGCGCAGAAGGGCGGTGGATTGATTGCTCCGAATCGAAAATATCGCAAAAACCTTCAATCCCGGCACAATTACCGAAAAAATCGCGTTGACAGGTCTTTCGCTTCATCTTGCCCCCGGCGAGTTCGTGACGGTCATCGGCGGAAACGGTGCCGGCAAGTCCACGTTGATGAACTCCATCGCAGGCACGTTCTTCGTGGACAGAGGAAAGATCTTCATCGACGGCGAGGACATCACACGCTGGCCCGAATACCGGCGCGCGAAATACATCGGCCGCGTGTTCCAGGACCCGATGATGGGCACGGCGGCGGGCATGATGATCGAGGAAAATCTTGCCATCGCCGAGCGGCGCGGGCGCAGGCCGACGCTGGCATGGAGCTCGTCGGAAGAAAAGCGGCAGGAATACCGCGAGCTGCTTCTCTCCCTCGGCCTCGGCCTCGAAGACCGTCTGGAATCGAAAGTCGGCCTGTTGTCCGGCGGGCAGCGGCAGGCGCTGACGCTGCTGATGGCGACAATGGCCTCGCCGAAACTGCTGCTCCTCGACGAGCACACGGCGGCCCTCGACCCGAAAACGGCGGCGCAGGTACTCCATATCACGAAAACCATCGTCGAAAGCCGTCACCTGACGACACTGATGATCACCCACAATATGCGCGACGCGCTGGCGCTGGGCAACCGACTGATCATGATGTACGAAGGCCGCATCCTGATCGACGTGTCCGGCGAGGAAAAAAAGCGGCTGACCGTCTCCGACCTCCTAAAAATGTTCGAGCAGGCGGCAGGCAGCGAAATGACAAGCGACAGCCTGCTGCTGTCGTAAAAAACAGGCAAAACCGCCTCCCGTAAAGGGCGACGGTTTTTTCTATGCGATATATTGTCATACAGCATTATGGGCGAAAGACCGTGCGGAAACAATAACCTTGCTGCTCGGATAATAAACCAGTTCCATGACCTCTCCCTGTTTTGCCGCTGTCGCCGCTTTAAGCGGTTCCTGTTCATCGAAAGAATGCGTAACAGGCGCAGGGATCACGAGCTCCTCGCCGTTTTCCCGCAGGAAAACAGCCTCCCGCCGCTCGGCTGCCCAGCGACGGCTCTTGTCCTCGTAAACGTGCATCATACGGAATACGACTTTTTCCGTCACAGGAGGCGATGAACAATCGAGACGCATCGCATCAATCCCGCCGAGAAAATGAGGCATGATTTCCGACAGCGCCAACCCTGCAATCACGATCACGAGGATATCGAGCCGGGAACCGGCGCGCGTCACGACGGCTCCCGCCCCCGCCTCTCCGCTGTCCTGTCGCAGCCGCATCGCGGCGCGAAGCCCGATCCAAATTACCATGAGCGCGACGCCGCCCCAAAGCACTACGTCGCCGCCCATCGAAAGCAGCAGCCCCATTTTCCCGTACCAATGAAAAATCCCCGAAACCTTTCCGTCGGCAAAGAACCCGCCGAAAAAAAGCCCGAGCGCGCCGTAAAGCGCCATGCGCCACCCACCTGTCATATCCTCCAAATGCTGCGCCCGCGCCAAAAGCAAAACACAAAAAACCAGAACAAGGCCAATCGCCGAGAAAAACATAGAATCGCTCCTTTTGTTATGTCTGCGCTTTACTATATCATGCCTTCGGTGATTCGGCAATATCAACCGTTTTCCCAATCGATACGTATTTCAGGCCAAAATTATAAATAAAAATTTTGGCCTGAAATACGCCTGCTTCGCAGGCTGCAGCCGAGCCTGCGGCTCGTCTGGCGTCTCATGCACTCTCTGCAAAGATTTAAAAATCTTAACAGAAAGTAGTATGACCTTGAACGGGGGAACGCTTTGCGGTAAAATAAAAATATCAGGATGCCATGGGAGTTGAAGATATTGAAGCTTCTTTTTGTATGTTCCACGGAATTTCAGTTGTTCAACGTGCTGAACATGAAAATGCACCTGTTCCCGAATGATTCTGCGGACATAATTATTCAATTCCTGAAAGAAGATACCGTGGATTTTTACAACCGTATCTGCGAAACGGGAATATTTGAAAATGTTTGTTATCGATTGCCGGATGTGTTTGGGCTCCACGAGTATGCAAGATGCGTCCGCAAGGGCGATTATTCACACTCGCTTGTCGGCGCGGCAAACAATTCGATGAAGGAGTTCTTTACGAATCTTTCCAGCCGAACAAGTCATGAGTTCATTGATAACGTCAAGGATTGTGTTTATAATGTCGAGTCATTGGATTTTTCTTCCTATCAGGAAATATTTGCCGGCGGGGCCAATGACATTGTAACCAACATTCTGAAACATGTGCACGCCAAATATCCTGATTGCAAAATCAACTTGTATGAGGAAGGGCTTGCATCATACTTTGGCAATAAATTGGGCAATGATTGCCGGGACATAAAAAAGAACAAGGTTTATTTGTATGAGCCGGAAATGGCCTTATACGGGGGAGAAACATTTGCACATATCCCGAAAGTTTCGCGGGATGACAAGGATTTTTTGCGGGCGGCAAATTTTGTTTTTAATTTTAAGCCTCAAATAAAAACAATCAATCATAAAATAGTGTTCTTTGACGATCCGTCCAATCCGATGCCTGCGTATTTGGAGCGGAGCAAATTGTTAGCCAATACTGTATTTAGGGTTCCGTATAAAAAACATCTTCCGGAACATCGGCTGTATCTCCGGCAGCTTGAGGCTTACAAGATACTGACCAAGAATTCCGGGGATCGGGAAATTTGGGTAAAATTGCACCCGAGAACCGGGAGAGAATCTGCAAAACGCGATTATGCCGGGGAATCCTCGAAAATCATGGGGGATATTTCTGTTCCGTGGGAATTATTTTGCTGTAATTGCGATATATGGAACAATGTGTTTGTAACGGATATTTCGTCAGCGATATATGCAAACGCATTTACTGTAAAAGGCGAAGATACGAATGCTTTTATTATCCTGGCGGAGTACATGGGGGATTGGAATCTAGGAAAAGCGAAACAGTTTTACGAAAAGTTCAGACGGAAAAAAAACGACATATATTTTCCCGCAACGGAAGAAGAATATATCAAGGTTTTAAGGGATGTATTGCAAAGCCGGATGAGCTAGGATTATTTTTGGTTGAAAGGCGGTAAGATGCGTGCAATTTCAAAAAATACTTGTCACCGGCGCCGACGGCTTTATCGGCTCGCATTTAACGGAAGCGTTGGTGCGGGGCGGGTACAATGTCCGTGCGTTTGTTTATTACAATTCTTTCAATTCATGGGGATGGCTTGACGAATCGTCGCCCGAGATCCGGAAAGAGCTTGATGTTTTTGCCGGGGACATCCGCGACCCGCACGGCGTGAAAACGGCGATGGAGGGATGCGACGCGGTCCTGAACCTTGCTGCGCTCATTGCGATTCCCTATTCCTACCATTCGCCGGATATGTATATCGACACGAACGTCAAGGGCGCGTTGAATGTCGTACAAGCGGCGCGGGAGCTTGGTGTGAAAAAAGTAGTGCAGACTTCGACCAGCGAGGTGTACGGTACCGCGCAGTTCGTGCCGATCACGGAGGAACACCCGTTGCAGGGACAATCTCCGTATTCGGCGAGCAAAATCGGCGCGGATCAGATTGCCATGTCGTTTTACCGCTCGTTCGGCGTTCCGGTAACGGTTCTTCGCCCTTTCAACACCTATGGGCCGAGGCAGTCGGCGCGGGCGGTGATTCCGACGATTATCACGCAGATCGCGAACGGCGTGCGGCATATCAAGCTCGGGGCGCTTTCGCCGACGCGGGATTTCAACTATGTCAACGACACGGTCCGCGGATTTGTTGCGGCATTGGAGTCAGACGCCGCCGTGGGCGAGGTCGTCAATGTCGGCAGCAACTATGAAATATCGATCGGCGATACGGCGCGTTTGATTGCCGAGGTCATGGGGGCGGAGATTGAGATAGAGACGGATGAGGAACGTCTGCGCCCGGAAAAGAGCGAAGTCAATCGTCTTTGGGCGGACAACAGCAAGGCAAAGAAATTGCTTGGCTGGGAACCCGAGTACGGCGGACGTGAAGGCTTCAAGCGGGGGCTTGGGGAAACGGTGAAGTGGTTTGCGGAGCCGGAAAACCTGAAGCGATACAAGGCGGACATTTACAATATTTGAAATCGTTTGATGGGGAGAATCTGTTGGTGAATCATTCTTTTCAACCGGATTTGTTGCTTGATGCATTGCGGAAAGTTTTGCCGTCTTCCGGGGACTGTCCGCTGCATGAGCCGCTTTTTTGCGGCAATGAAAACAAATATGTGCAAGAGTGCGTTGACACAGGATGGGTGTCGTCCGTCGGAAAGTTCGTCGACCGTTTTGAAGCAGATTTAGCCGCATATACGGGCGTGAAGCGGGCAGTGGCTGTCGTCAACGGCACGGCGGCGCTGCATGTCTGCCTGATCCTTTCCGATGTGCAGCCGGATGACGAGGTGCTTGTTCCGGCGTTGACATTCATCGCCACGGCGAACGCGGTGACGTATTGCCGCGCTGTGCCGCATTTCGTGGACAGCTCAGAGAAAACGCTCGGCGTCGATCCCGAAGCGTTGGACGCATATCTTGCCGAGATCAGCGAGATCCGGGCGGACGGCTGCTATAACCGGAAGACCGGAAGGCGAATCCGCG
Organism: uncultured Selenomonadales bacterium; assembly: GCA_947167825.1. GTDB lineage: Bacteria > Bacillota > Negativicutes > Selenomonadales > Selenomonadaceae > RUG12372. The sequence continues at coordinate 8,156 of CAMVJN010000018.1, forward strand.
CCGTGGTGCCGATGCATACCTTCGGGCATCCCGTGGATATGGACAAAATGATTGCCGTTTGCGGGAAATATCGGCTTGCGCTTGTTGAGGACGCGGCGGAGTCTGTCGGTTCGTTTTACAAAGAAAAGCATACAGGGAATTTCGGACATATCGCCGCGATGAGCTTCAACGGCAACAAGACGATTACCACGGGCGGCGGCGGCGCGGTGCTGACAAATGACGAAGAGCTCGGCAAGCTCGCGAAGCATATCACGACGCAGGCGAAGCTTCCGCATCGTTGGGCCTATGCGCATGACCGTATCGGTTACAACTACCGGATGCCGAATATCAACGCGGCTTTGGGCTGCGCACAGCTGGAGACACTTCCGGCGTTCGTTGAAAAGAAACGGCGTCTTGCGGAAAAGTATCGGAAAGCCTTGGAAAATGTCCCGGGCGTAACTTTTTTTGTCGAGCCGGAATTCGCGAAAAGCAATTATTGGCTGAATGCGATTTTGCTGGATAAAGAAATTGCGGACAAACGTGATTATGTACTCGAAGCACTGAATGATGCGGGAATCAGCTCACGTCCGACTTGGGATTTGATGTATACGATGCCGATGTTCAAGGGTTGCCCGCGTATGGATTGCAAGGTTGCGGAAGACATCGGGCGACGGCTGGTCAATTTGCCGAGCAGTGTGAGGCTGGGAGAATGAAAAGGAAAATCTGCGTCGTCACCGGCACACGGGCGGAATACGGGCTTCTTTGCCGGCTGATGCGAGAAATCCAATCGGATGGCGGGCTGGAGCTCCAAATTATCGCCACGGGCGCGCACCTTTCGCCGGAATTCGGGATGACATATCGCGAGATTGAAAAAGCCGGCTTTGTCATCCATGAGAAGGTCGAGATGCTTTTGTCCAGCGATACGCCCGTTGGCGTCACGAAGTCTATGGGATTGGCGCTGGTCGGCTTTGCGGATGCGTTTGCAAGGCTCATGCCCGATATTGTCGTGGTATTGGGCGATCGTTATGAAATATTGGCGGCGGCGGAAGCGGCAATGGTGGCGAATATTCCCATTGCCCATATCCATGGCGGCGAAATTACGGCGGGAGCCATCGACGATTCCATGCGCCATGCGATTACAAAAATGGCGCAACTGCATTTTGTCGCTGCTCCGGAATATCGAAAGCGCGTCCTTCAACTGGGGGAAAATCCCGCGCACGTTTATGAGGTCGGCGCGGTCGGCATTGACAATATCGTTGGGATGGCGTTGATGCCGTTGGGGGAATTGGAAGAAAGCCTGCAATTTCCGCTGGGCGACAAGTTTTTCCTCGTGACTTATCATCCGGTAACAATAGCGGCTGCCCGGCAGTCGGACGCCCTGCAAAATCTCTTTGATGCGCTTGACCTGTTTCCCGGTTACCGGATTTTGATTACGAAGGCCAACAGCGACGCAGGAGGAAGGGAGATCAACCGGCGGCTTGACGAATATACGGCGGCGCGGAAAGGACGTGTGGCTTGCTATGCGTCATTGGGGCAGCTGCGTTATCTGAGCGCGATGAAATATGCTTCGGCAGTGGTCGGCAATTCATCCAGCGGCCTTTTGGAGGCGCCCGTGCTGAAAAAGCCGACGGTGAATATCGGTTCGAGACAGCAGGGACGGTTACGCTATCCATCGGTTATTGATTGCGCCGAGGGAAAAGATGCGATTGCGGAAGCGCTGGGAAAAGCCGTTTCTGCCGAATTCCGGCGAGGACTTGACAATATGGCGATTCCATACGCAGACGGAAAAATTGCCCGGCGGATAAAAGACGTATTGCGGGACGTTGAACTGGAAGGCCTGTTTCAAAAAAAATTCTTTGATTTGAAATGAGGGAAAGACGTGTCGGTTTATATCATTGCAGAAGCAGGCGTCAACCACAACGGCTCGCCAGAATTGGCGAAAGAATTAGTGGCGGCGGCGGCGGATGCGGGTGCTGACGCGGTGAAGTTCCAGACATTCCGTGCGGAAAAACTGGCGAGCGCTTCGGCACGGAAAGCGGCATATCAAAAGGAAACGACGGACGCCGGGGAATCCCAGGTTGATATGCTTCGCAAGCTGGAGCTTCCGTTGGATGTCTATCCGGAATTGATTGCGCTTTGCAAGGAAAAGGGCATTGATTTTTTGTCGGCGCCCTTCGAGGCGGACAGCCTGCGTTTTTTGACGGAAAAATGCCAGATGCCGCGAATCAAGATTCCCTCGGGGGAAATTACGAACGGGCCGTTCCTCTTGGAAATTGCCCGGACAGGATTGCCGGTCATCATGTCCACGGGAATGAGCACTTTGGGCGAAGTGGAAAAGGCGTTGTCCGTCTTGGCGTATGGCTATTTGCATGACGATGCGCCAAACGATTCTTTGGATTTTTCACGGGCCTATGAGGGGACGCAGGGACACGGCATTTTGCAAGAAAAAGTCAGCCTTTTGCATTGCACGACGGAATATCCCGCGCCCTTTGACGAAGTGAATCTTGCGGCGATGGATACCTTGAAAAACGCTTTCGGCCTTCCGGTCGGCTATTCGGATCATACGGAGGGCATTGCTATTCCGTGGGCAGCAGTTGCGCGCGGGGCGGAAATAATCGAAAAGCATTTTACGCTGGACAAAACGCTTCCAGGGCCGGACCACAAAGCCTCGCTCGCGCCCGATGAGCTTGCGATGATGGTGCGGGGAATTCGGCAGATCGAGAAATCCATCGGCAATGCGTGGAAAGCGCCGACGGAACGGGAGAGGAAAAATCTTCCCATTGCAAGGAAAAGCCTTGTGGCCAAACGGAATATTCGAGCGGGCGAGGTCTTTACGGCGGACAACCTCGGCGCAAAGCGCCCCGCCTCGGGCACAAGCCCCATGCGATACTGGTGCTTGCTCGGGAAGCGCGCAGGCCGGGACTATGAGACGGATGATCCGATCCGGGAATAGGAGCGACTCAATGAAAAAGAAGCCGGTTATCCTTTTGGGCGCGGGCGGGCACGCAAAGGTGCTGCTTGACATATTGCTGGAGCAAAATGTTGAGATTATCGGGATTGCGGAAAAGGACGGGGCGAACACGCCGGCAGGTTTATACGGCGTTCCCGTCGTCGGCAGCGACTCAGATGTAGCGCAGCGATATTCGCCGGATGCAATAGAGCTTGTGAACGGCAGCGGCTCGATTGGTTCCACCGTATTGCGGCATAGGATATATGAAAAATTCAAGCAACAGGGATATTGTTTCCGTCAAGTGGTTCATTCGATGGCGATTGTTTCGCGGAGGGCCGAGCTTGGCGAAGGCGTCCAGGTCATGGCGGGAGCGGTCATCAATATCGGGACGCGTGTAGGCGAAAATTCCATTATCAATACCCGTGCGTCCGTGGACCATGACTGTGTTATCGGCGCCCATGTGCATATTGCTCCCGGTGTTGCTCTGTCTGGCGGTGTGTCGGTGGGCGACGGCAGCCATATCGGCACCGGCGCGGCGGTCGTGCAGGGGGTGGAGATAGGCGCAAACGCAATCGTCGGGGCGGGGGCAGCCGTTCTGAAAAATGTGCATGATAACAGGACAGTTTGCGGTGTTCCCGCAAATGAGATCATGGCGCCGAAAAAATAAGGAATTATTGATTTGCAATTCCTAAGAAAGCAGGACCGTTGATGAATCGAAAGGATTGGAAAAAGACCATGATTTTGCCCCGGGCCTCCGTTCGGGACGCGATGCAAATCATGGACAAAAGCGCGCTTCAGATTGCTTTTGTGGTCGATGGGGAAAATCGCCTCTTGGGGGCGGTCACGGATGGGGATGTGCGGCGCAGTATCCTTCGCGGCGAAGAGCTTTCCGCGCCGGTAGAAAGAATCATGAATGCACATCCGGTTATTGCGCCGCAAGGAATGGAACGCGCGGCAATCTTTCGTTTGATGACGACGCACGGCGTTCAGCAGATTCCTTTGCTGGACGGGGAAGGCCGGCTTGTCGGCCTGGCACAGATGGAGGAACTCTTATGCCATTCACGGAGGGACAACGCCGTCGTGCTGATGGCGGGCGGCCTTGGGACAAGACTGCGCCCGTTGACGGACAAGATTCCGAAGCCGCTTTTGAAGGTCGGCTCGAAGCCGATTCTGGAGACGATTTTGGAGAGCTTTCTCGAGGCTGGGTTTCATCGTTTTTACTTTGCAGTCAATTACAAGTCGCAAATGATCGAAGATTACTTCGGCGACGGCAGCCGCTTTGGTGCGGAAATAGAGTATTTGCATGAGAAAAAACGTATGGGAACGGCGGGGGCTTTGTATTTCCTGCCGAAATTGCCGGATGCGCCGATTATTGTCATGAACGGAGACCTTTTGACAAAGGTGGACTTCGGGGCGATGCTGGATTATCATGTCGAACAAAATGCTGCGGCGACGATGGCGGTGCGTGAGTATAATTATCAGGTGCCGTACGGCGTGATTGATTTCGACGGAGATCGGATTCAGGCAATCCGCGAAAAACCATCGTATTCTTTTTTTGTCAATGCGGGCATTTATGTGTTGAGCCCGGAGGCGGCGGCACGGGTAGACAAGGAAGAATTCTTTGATATGCCCCAGCTTTTTGATGCGCTTTTGGCGGATGGGAAAAAGACGACGGCCTATCCCATACGCGAATATTGGCTTGACATCGGCAGGATGGACGATTTTGAGCGGGCGCAGGAGGAATATGGGGATAAGTTTGCGGAGGGACGGTGGGGAAAAGAACAATGAATGTTGTTGTCATAGGCCTTGGCTCGATGGGCAAGCGGCGCATCCGGCTTATGCGCGGGATGTATCCCGATGTGCGGATATGCGGGGTGGATGCCAAAGAAGAGCGCAGGGCAGAGTGCGGGGAACTGTTTTCGATTCATTCCTATAAAAGTATGGAAGAATGCTTTCGGGAGCATTCGCCGGAAGCGGCCTTTGTCTGCACGCCGCCGCTGTCCCATGCGGTAATTGCAAAGGACTGCCTGTCGCACGGGATGCATGTTTTTTCCGAAATCAATCTCGTGCCCGATGGATATGATGAGAATATCAATTTGGCAAAGCGACAAAATCGGGTGTTGTTTTTGTCTTCGACGCCGCTATACCGCGAGGAAATCAAGTATATTTCCCGCCGAGTGCAGGAAACCGAAGGGACTCTCAATTACTCGTTCCATGTCGGGCAGTATCTTCCCGACTGGCATCCTTGGGATGTTTTGCAGGATTTTTTTGTCAGCAAAAAAGAAACGAACGGGTGCAGGGAGATTTTTGCGATTGAATTGCCTTGGCTTCTAAAAACCTTCGGCAGAGTGAAAAAAGTCGAAGTCATGCGTCACAAGGCTACATCTCTTCCCATTCAGTATGACGACAGCTTTTTTGTGCTTTTGGAGCATGAAACGGGGCATCACGGCGTATTGGTCGTGGATGTGGTTTCACGGGAGCCGGTCCGCCATCTGGAAATATTCGGAGAAAAATTGTTCCTTTCGTGGGACGGCACTCCGGACACCTTGCGGGAAAAGGATATCGAGCGCCAAGAGATGAAGGCGATTGACGTTTATTCCCACGAACAGGTGCAAAAGGAAAACGCATATAGCCGGAATATCATTGAAAACGCGTATGCCGCCGAAGTCAAAAACTTTATGGCGTCGATTGCCGGGGCAGAGCAGCAATGCTATTCGTTCGAGGAAGACAAAGAAGTCTTGCAACTGATTGATAGAATTGAGAAATGAATTATAGGGGGTTCATCATGACGAAAAATGAGGAATACGGGAAAAAAGCGCATGAACTGATTCCTGCCGGCGCGCACACATACAGCCGTACGGACGAGGTGTTTCCCGGCAATGCGCCGCGCGTTATCGACCACAGCAAGGGCGTTTACGCTTGGGATGTGGACGGCAACAAATATCTTGATTATGCGATGGCCTGCCGTTCGGTTACGATCGGATACGATTATGAACGGATTTCCGACGCCGCCATCGCGCAGATTCGGAATGGAAATACCGCTGCCAAAGCTTCCAAAGTGGAGGTGGACGCTGCGGAGACTTTGTGCGATTTGATTCCTTGGGTGGATATGGTGAAATTCGCCAAAAACGGTTCTACGGTAACTTCGGCGGCGACAAAACTGGCGCGTGCTTATACGGGCAAAAAGTACATCGCCAGATGCAGGGAGCATTCGTTTTTCTCCTATGATGATTGGTTTATAGGCGATACGGTCATGGATGCGGGAATCCCTGAGGAAATCAAAAAGTTGACGCTCCAATTCAGCTTCAACGACATAGGATCGGTCAAAGCATTATTTGAAAAATATAAGGGGCAGATCGCCGCGCTGATCATGGAACCGGCAGAGTCGGAAGAGCCGAAGGACGGTTTCCTGCAAAAAGTCCGGGAGCTTTGCACGGAATACGGAGTCGTCTATATACTGGACGAAATGATAACCGGCTTCCGTTGGGATCTGTTGGGCGCGTGCAAATATTACGGAGTGGAACCCGATCTTGTTACATACGGCAAGGGGATGGCAAATGGATTTTCCGTTGCCGCGCTTGGCGGGAAACGTGAAATCATGGAGCTTGGCGGCTTGATTCCCGGAAAGGAGCGGGTTTTCCTGATTTCGACGACGCACGGCGCCGAGATGAGCAGCTTGGGCGCGTTTATCGAAACGGTGAAAGTTTACAAGGAATTGAACGTGACGGAGCATATCTGGAAAATCGGAAAAGAGTTGACGGATGGGCTTGCCGCTGTCGCCAAGGATGCCGGACTGGAAGAATATTTCTATATCCAGGGTGCGCCCTGCTCGCCGAATTTCATTGTCTGCAATAAAAACAAGCAGCCGTCTTTGGAGCATCGGACAGTATTTTGCCAAGAGATGCTTCGGCAGGGAATCCTGATGACCTATCTTTCCATTGCCTATGAGCACGGCGAGGCTGAAGTGAGCAGAACATTGGAAGCCGCCCGCAGGGCGATGAAGGTTTATGCAGATTCCTTGCATAGCGATGCAAGCAAATTTATTGAAGGCAATGTCATTAAGCCTGTATTCAGGAAATATAATTGATTCTATGTCGGATGAGTTTCGGTGAAGGTGAATCATTATGATTAACGGAAAACGGGTTATTGCAATTATTCCTGCAAGAAGCGGTTCCAAGGGATTGCCCGGGAAAAATATACAGATGCTTCATGGCCGGCCATTGCTGGGGTGGCCGATATTGGCGGCAAAGAACTCCAAATATGTAGATAAAGTTATTGTTTCTACCGACAGCGAGAAATTTGCTGAAATTGCACGCATGCAGGGGGCAGAAGTTCCTTTTTTGCGTCCGGAGGAATTATCGGGAGATACTGCAAAAAGCATTGATGTGGTTTTTCATGCATTGGATTTTTTCCGTTCAAATGGGGAAAAGTTTTCCTATGTCGTTTTATTGGAACCAACCTCTCCTATGACGGAAGCATCCGATCTCGATTCCGCTTTGGTTCGGCTTGAAAAGAATTCAGGGGGAGCTCTTTCGATTGTTGGAATCAGTAAAGTGGAAGCAACACATCCCGCTTTTGATGTTTGTTTAGACAATACCGGGAAAATAATTCCATATCTTCATGAATTAGGAGAATCCATACGTAGACAAGAATTAAAGCCATTATATTTTTTTGATGGGTCTCTTTATATATCGAGGGTAGAGGCTTTGTATCAGAAGAAAACATTTTACCATGATGCGACACTTGGGTATGTTACGCCCAGATGGAAGGCGTTGGAAATTGACAGCTTATTCGATCTTCTTTGTGCAGAAGCAGTAATGGAACATGTGGAACTATTAAGGGGCGAAAATCAAGGAAACGCCGAATAAGTCAAGCCGTGGCTCTGTCAAGGGATTTTCAGCTTTGCATAAGCGACCGCTAAGCGCTAAAGCGCTAAGCGGTCGCTTATCGTCAGGCAAGGAAGAGGCCGTGAAGGCGCAGCATCGCTACGTCGAACGGCATCTGACGCGGCATGACGGAAAAAGACCCGGCAGGGGCGCGGCGGGACTTGTTCGGCGTTTCCTTAAAGTTTGACAATGTATGATACAGAAAGAAGGTATATATGCGCATCATTGTCGGTATTTCCGGCGCCAGCGGCGCCGCAATGGGATATGAAGTATTGAAAGCTTTACGGGCTGCGGACGTCGAGACGCATCTTGTCGTGACCGAAGCGGCGGCACAGACGCTTTCCTTCGAAACCGATCTTCGCATGGAAGATTTAACATCTTTGGCGAGCTTCACGCACGACTGCCGGAACATGGCGGCGAGCATCGCCAGCGGTTCGTTTTTGACGGACGGAATGATTGTGATGCCTTGCAGCATGAAAACTTTGGCCGGCATCGTCAGCGGCTATGCGGACAACCTTTTGCTCCGGGCAGCGGACGTCTGCCTGAAGGAAGGCCGAAAACTTGTGCTCGTCCCGCGGGAAACGCCGCTTTCCCTTGTGCATTTGCGCAACCTGAAGACGGCTGCGGAGCTGGGCTGCGCGATCGTGCCGCCGATGCTGACGTTTTACGGCGGCCCAGATACGGTGGAAAAACAAATCGCGCATATCGTCGGCAAGGTACTGGCGCAGTTCAAAATCCCGTTCGAGGGCGGTTTCCATTGGACAGGCCGTGACGGATAAAAAACAATTGCCCCCCGGTCAAGCCGAAGGGCAAATCGCAAACAAATGCGCCTTTTCCTATTTTCTTCCCTGTCATTCTCCCATCAAAGCGTCGGCGTATTTCTCCGGTATATCCCCTTTGGGGTTCTTTTCAAGATAAGCGCGATAGGCTTGCACCGCGAGGTCGTCCTCCCCTTTCGCTTCATAGGCCATGCCCTGCAGGCGAAGGTTCGCGGCGAATGTGCCGGGCGCAAGCTTTTCCGCCTTTTGGCTGTCCGCGAGAGCGGCGTCATAGTCGCCGATTGCGTGGAAGGTGTAGCCGCGGTAGAGATATGTGCGCGCTTCGTTCGGCGCGAGGGAAAGAGACAGATTCAGCTCGGCGACAGCGTCATCGTAGCGGTCGAGCTGGTAAAACGCGCTGCCGCGTTCGGCATGCGCCCAAGCCTTCGCCGAATCATCCGGATTGCAGGCAAGCAGGCGGTCCGCTTCGTGGACGGCGAGATCGGGGAGTCCGAGAGCGTTATAGGTCAGGCTCTTTTCCGCGTAACTGTCGATATTCTGTTTCTTGTTTTTCTTCGCCTTTTCCTGCTGCTTCTCGATGTCCTCGCGGCGCTCCTGTTCCTTCTCCAAATATTGCTCGCGGTTGCCCGTTTCCCGATCCTTGGAGTACGCGGCGGTGACCAGCGCCTCCAGACGTTCGCCCAGCCCTGCTCCCGCTTCCCGAACGGCGCTCTTCAAATGGCGGTACGCGTCGCCGTCGTTCAGGAAATCGACGCTGCCGTCCGGCTGCTTCGTAAAATGCCAGGCCGAGACCAGCGCGTGGTCATGGAAGCCCTTTGCGATACCGCCCGCCACGAGGCAGGCACGTTCCTTTGCGCTGTACTCCTCGTTTGCCGCCATGGCCAGGAATGGATTGCCGTCGATAAAAACCGTTTCGTCCTTCGCCTCGACATGGCCAAAGCTGTAATCGTTCATCCATTGCAGTCCGCGCTTCAGGCGATTGGAGGTTTCGGGGTGATCGTCGGGATTGATGATGGATTCGGCGTGACTGTCCGGCATTTTGTAAATCATCGCCGGAAAACCGCCGGGATTGAAGCCGGCGCTGGTCATCAGCCAAAACCCCGATTCGTCGGCGTCCTTTTCCGAAGGCGCGGTGATGTTTTTCGCCGCGTTGTAGTTCGTCACAATGTCCGCCAAAAGACCGGGCAGCCCTCCGCCGGCAATCGCCGACGTCCCATATTGGATTGCCGCCTGCTTCGCCACGTCATAAGCGATGTGCTGATGAAGTCCGTGGATCATCTCATGGGCGAGAACGCCCGCCAGCTCGTCCCGGTCGCCGTGCAGCGCGGTAATCAGCCCGCGGTTGATGCTGACAAAATCGGCGGCGGTGCAGGACGCGTTGAACGAATCGTCGGCATTGATGTTCCAGCGGAAGGGCAGAGAATCCGCCGCCATCGCGTATTCGCCGCGCTCAATGAGCTGATTCATCACGCCGTCGACAAGGGCGCGGTTTTCCTCCGATTCGTCCGCGCCGCGCTCCGCGGCATCCTTATCAAACAGTTTTTTCTGCACGACGGGATCGTTGCCCATATTCAATATCCCGTCCAGATATGTGTGATACGCTGACGTCGCGCCGATGGCGCCGGTAATCACGTCGACGAGGATGTTCGCTTCGGCGACGGGCGGCGCGGGTACGAGCAGCGCCGCCGAGACGCCTGCGGCCAATACCCCCATGCGCATTTTCTTCCAAAGACGTTTTGCTTTCATGAAAAAAACCTCCTGTCAACACATCTTACCAATGATATTTTTCCCCGCGCATAATCTTGAACGCCCGGTAAATCTGCTCCGCCAAAAGCAGGCGCATCATTTGGTGGGTGAACGTCATGCGCGAAAAGGAAAGGCGCAATTTCGCCGCCTTCCGCACGGCACGGGAGATCCCGAAGGCGCCCCCGATCAGGAATGTGAGATGCGATGTACCTTCAACCATTTGCTGTCCGAGATGGGAGGCCAGTTCCTCGGAAGAAAATGCTTTGCCCGCCACGTCCAGCACGATCAGCTCGCTGCCTTCCGGCACGCGTGCCAAAAGACGCTCCCCCTCACGGGTGAGCGTCTTTTCTTTTTCAGCCTCGGAAAAATTTTCCGGCATTTTTTCCTCGGCAATCTCAATGCATTCGATTTTCGCAAACGGTGCAAGCCGCTTCATATATTCCGCGACGCCGTCGCGCAGATATTTTTCCTTCAGCTTTCCCACCGCGAGAATCGTGATTTTCACGTCATTCCTCCGGGATGGCTTCCAGCACGGCGGTGACGGTGATCTTGTCGTTGCCCCGCATGAACACGACCTCGACGGAATCGCCGACCTGATGGCCGGTGATTGCGGCGCGCAGCTCGCCGACGGTGTTCGTCGTCTCGCCGCCGACGGAGAGAATCACGTCGCCGCGCTGAATGCCCGCCTTGCCCGCGGGGCCGTTCAGCGTGACATTCTGCACATAGACGCCCACGTCCACGTTGAGCTGGTAGCCCGCCCGGGCGGCCGTTTCCTTGTCATAGACGCCGACGCCGAGATACGGGCGGATGACACGGCCGTGATCCATGATTTGGTCGACGATGTCGCGCACCGAATTGATCGGGATCGCGAAGCCCATGCCCTCGACGCCGTTGGCGGCGATTTTCGCACTGTTGATACCGATCACGAGGCCGTCCGCGTTCGCCAGCGCGCCGCCGGAATTGCCGGGGCTGA
>CAMVJN010000019.1 GCA_947167825.1 uncultured Selenomonadales bacterium
AAATAATCGTCGGCGGTCTGCGCCGTTTTTTCCGTGAGCGGGCCTCGCATATCCAGGCCTTGATTATACTGCGCCATAAAGTCTTGCAGCATTTGGTTGTCCACGTCATCCACGGACAGGGAATCCAAATGCTTGTTCAACGCTTTCATAAACGCTTCGCTGGGATTTCTCATAGCAATAAACCGCCTTTCTTTTTCCTGTATGTATTATACCACACAGTGGATATGTGCCGCTAACCTCGCGCTCCGCGCTCGCTAAGCGGACACATTATATCATGTTTTGCGGATATGTGTGAGATGGAACTGTTATTATACATCAAGACCATGGAGCGAGCTTCATTCGTATTACATTCCTATAAGGAAATAGCAAAAAAACACCTGCTTTTCGCCTGCCATGACCTGACGGCGAAAAGCAGATGTCTTCCCGATTGCCCGGTGGAAATCGGCATCTTTCGGCGCTTAATCTGTTTTGCTGCTGCGCAAAGAAACAGCAATCAATACTGCGAGATCAGTTGAATCTGTTCCTTCGTAAGATCCCAGCCCTGCGAGCGGAGCAGGGAGCCGAGACGCTTCGGGCCCTCGATACCGTCAAATGCCAGCAGTCGGTAAAGGTTGCGCTTGACACGAAGCCCCATAAAGGAAAAATGATTGTCCAAATACTTGTCATAGTTTTTCATGATGTATGCCTCCCTGTGCATGATACGTTGTTATTTCGGCGGCGAATCCCCTAGGCAGATGCGCCGCTGTTTTGCTTGGCTATAATATAGCACAGGACAAGATAGAATAAAAATATCAATTTTTCATTAAAAATATAATCATATTGAATAATTTAAGTAAAAAACGACGAGATATTGACCATATTATTCAATAATTATAAAATAGATATAGAAAAAATGAATTTTACGAAAGGCGGCAGGAAAATGGACCTGGAAATGCTTCGCAATTTTATCGCTATCGTACAAGCGGGAAACCTGACCGGTGCTTCCGAGCGAATCCACATTGCCCAGCCGACGCTCAGCCGACAGATACGGCAGTTGGAAAGCTATTATGACGCAAAGCTGGTGCTGACCGAACGCGGCAGCCGACAGTTGGTTTTGACGGACGCGGGGCGGCTTTTGCTGGAAAAAGCGCAATACATCTGCTCCTTGGACGATTCGGCGCGGGAAGAAATCCGCAGCGCCGAGCGCGGCGCCGCCGGGACGCTCCGGCTCAGCGTGGCCAATTCCCGTGCGCGGCCTTTGGTGGTGCGTATGCTGAAAGCGTTCGGGAAATCCTATCCCGACATCAATTTCATGATTTTCGAGTCCAGCTTCATCGAGCAGCGGCAACAGCTTTTGAGCGGGATCGGCGAACTGGGGCTTTTGAGCACGCCGCCCGACCGGGACAGCAATTTCGAGGAATTGTTTCGCACGGACGAATTTTTTGTCGCCGTTTTCCATAAAAATTCGATATGGCTTCACGAGCCGGAACGCAAGGGCATTGAATTGTCCGGCCTGCGGGAAGCGCCCATCAGCGTATCGTCCGGCTATTATCAGGAGTTCAAGCGGTGCTGCGCGAGCCAAGGCTTCGTTCCCCATATCAAAAGCATCAGCACGACACGCAACACGGCGCTGCACTGGGCGGAGGCAAACGTCGCCGTGACCGTGATGCCCATGTCGGAAGACGAGGATATGGACAAGGATTTGGTGGTGAAAAAAATCCTTGACGCGGATATCGAGATTTACAAATCCGTAGTGAAAGTCAAGGGCCGCCCGCTTTCCCCGCTGGCGCTGAAATTTGTGGAGTTTTACAACGAGAACGGCAACGCGAAACGGCTTTGCGACATAGGGGCGCTGTACGAAGAAAGCCAACGGGAACGGCATACCTGACGAAAAAAAGACATAAAAAGACGGCAACCGCAATCGCGCGTGTTGCCGTCTTTTCCTTTATGCCCGTTCGCTGTAATACTTCAAAAAGTTCCTCGCCACCGCCGAAAGCGGCCTGTCCTTGACAATGGATAAGGTTTTGTTCAAATACATCCGGTCGTCGTGGACAAAGCGGACGACGATGTCCTCCCCGAAGGTCTCGCCGGGGCCGATGGGGACGATGGCGATGCCGAGGCGCTCGGAGGCCCAGGCGATGGTGGAGTATTTCGTGGAATTGATGCAGAGAATGCGCGGGAAGATTTTGGAGTCGCTGCAAATGCCGAGGAACTGCTCGCTGCACCCGCGGGACAGGCAGAGGGGGATGTCCTCCAAATCCTTCAGGTCGAGATACACTTTGTCCTCGGGAATCCAGCGCGTGTCCTTGTGGTAAACGATGCCGAGCTGCTCGCGACGGTTCACCAGCGTCTCGAAGCGGGAGGACTGCAAGAGCTGGGCGTTGGCGATGCCGATTTCCGTAACGCCGGACAGGAGCTGCTGGGTCTGCTCCTGTATGCCCACCTCGTAAAGATCGTATTCCACGCCGGGGTTCTGCCGCGCGAAGCCGCTGAGGAAGTTCTTGATGAACATGATGCTCATGGAAGGCGAAAGGCTGATGGAGAGCTTGCCGGAAATGCCGCTGACTACGCTGACGATCTCACTTTTCACGCTGTCCTCGATGGCGCAGAGAAACCGCGCCTTGTTGTAGAGGATCGCCCCCGCGTCGGTCAGCTCGACGCTGCGCGCCCCGCGCCGCACGCGCAAAAGCTCGGCGTTGAATTTCTTTTGCAGCGCTTTCACCTGCGCCGTCAGAGCGGGCTGGGCGATGTGAAGTTCTTTCGCCGCCGCGCTGATATTGCCGCAGTCCACGATGGCGATGAAGTTCCGGTAATGCTCGATGTCCATGGGAACATCCCCTCTCAAAAAAATTTTTCAAAAACGTGTGCCGGAATTTGCGAGTTCCAAATTTTTCTTATATTTCCTCTCACAAGAAATCTATAAAATTTGGGAAGATTTGTAAACAAAATTCAAAATTAGGATGATTTCAGGGAGCGAAACGCCAAAAACGCGTTTCGCTCCTTTTTAATATATCACATAAAGTTATATCTTTTCAAGTATATTCGTATTTTTATTATAACTCAAAACGTCGTATAGTGAAGGCACAGCCCGGAGGGAACGTCGCGAACCCCGCCGAGAAGACAGACACAAAGAGAGGATGACAGCCCATGTTGGACAAAAGCAGGCTTCGGAATCCGGCTTTGTTCGGCAAGATTGTTTCGCCGGAGAAAGCGGCGGAGCTGATACAAGATGGAATGAACGTCGGGGTTGCGGGCTTCACGCCCTCCGGCTACCCGAAGAAGACGACACTGGCGCTGGCCGAGGCCATCCGAAAAGGACGGAAATGCCGGATCAATATCTGGAGCGGCGCGTCGGTAGGGCCGGAAATCGAGGAAGCGCTGGCGGAAGTGGACGGCATCGCGGGGCGGCAGCCCTATTACGCGGCATCGAACAAGACGCTGGCGCACGAGATCAACGACGGAGAGGTTTCCTATATCGACCAGCATTTGAGCCACTTCGCCCAGCAAGTCGATTACGGTTTTTTCGGCAATGTAGACGTGGCCATCGTGGAGGCGGCGGCGATCACCGAGGACGGGGATTTCGTGCTCGGCACCGGCGTCGGGAATCTCCCGATGTTCGTCAAGCACGCGAAACATATCATCGTCGAGGTCAATACGACCATACCGCTTGAAATCGAGGGCATCCATGACATTTATATCTGCGACCCGCCGCCCGGCCGCTCGGAAATCCCGATTTACCACGTCGGCGACCGCATCGGCAGCCCCTATGTGAAATGCGGCATCGACCGCATCGACTGCATCGTGGAATCGGACATTGTGGACCATGTGCGGAATTTGACGCCGCCGGGACCGGACGAAATCAAGATTGCCGAGAACCTTGTGGATTTTTTGGAGAACGAGCAGCGGCACGGACGGCTCCCGAAAGACCGGATGCTCCCCCTCCAGTCCGGCGTGGGCAGCATCGCCAACGCCGTGCTCTTGGGCCTTGAAAAGTCGCGGTTCGAGAATCTTGAAATGTATTCGGAGATTTTGCAGGATTCCGTGTTCGAGCTGATCAAGTCGGGAAAAATCGCGAAAGCGTCCGGCTGCGCGTTCACGCCGTCGGCGCATGTGCGGGAAATGTACGCAAAGGAGCCGGAGCTTTACAACCGGGCGATTGTGCTCCGCCCCCTCGACATCAGCAATTCGCCGGAGGTCATCCGGCGGCTCGGCGTCATTTCGCTGAACACGCCGATCGAGTTCGACATCTATGGGCAGGCGAACTCCACCCATGTCATGGGCATGAAGATGATGAACGGCATTGGCGGCAGCGGCGACTATATGCGGAACGGCTATCTGACGATTTTCAATTCTCCGTCCACAGGCAAGAACGGCGCGATTTCCAAAGTGGTGCCGATGGTGACACACGCCGACCACACGGAGCACGACACGATGGTTTTCATCACGGAGCAGGGCGTCGCCGACGTGCGCGGCCTTCCCCCGGTGAAGCGCGCGCGGCTCATCATCGAGAAATGCGCCCATCCCGATTTCCGGGCGGAGCTGCTCGATTATCTGGAATACAGCGTGCGTTCCTTTCCCGGGCATGAGCCTGTGGCGCTCTCGCGGGCCTTTTCCATGCACGAGCGTCTCCGCGCCACAGGGACGATGAAAAAGACTTCGGCATGATTGGATATTTATATAGGAAGAAAACAGGAGGAAACGAAAATGACGACAGCAAACAACACCGCGATACAGGAAGGTTTGGAGCGATACGACGCCACGGTCCGGAAAGCCTGCGAAAAATTCCCGGAGCGCAAGAAGTTTGACGCGAAGCGTCTCTATACCCCTCTCGACGTGGGCGAAGGGGAGTACAACGAAAAGCTGGGCTTCCCCGGCGAGTATCCGTTTACCCGCGGCGTGCAGCCGACGATGTACCGGGGGCGGCTCTGGACGATGCGCGCTTACGCCGGGTTCGCCACCGCCGAGGAGACGAACGCCCGCTACAAATATTTGCTGAACGCGGGGCAGACGGGGCTTTCCGTCGCGATGGACTTGCCGACGCAGATCGGCCTCGACTCCGACGACGCTTTGAGCCACGGCGAGGTGGGCAAGGTCGGCGTCGCCATCGACTCGCTGAAGGATATGGAAAAACTTTTTGACGGCATCCCGCTGGGAAAAGTCTCCACCTCCATGACCATCAACGGCCCGGCGGCGGTGCTCCTCGCGATGTACGTCGCGGTGGCGGAGCAGCAGGGGGTCGCGCCCGCCGACTTGCGCGGCACGATCCAGAACGACATTTTGAAGGAATACATCGCGCGTGGCACTTATATCTTCCCGCCGCGCCCGTCCATGCGCCTCGTGACGGACACTTTCGCCTATTGCTCGCAAAATATCCCGAAGTGGAACACCATCAGCGTCGGCGCGTACCATATCCGCGAGGCGGGCGCCTCCGATATCCAGGAAATCGCCTTCGCGTTCTCCAACGCCATTGCCTATATCGAGGCGGCCATCAAGGCGGGGCAAAAGGTGGACAGATTCGCGCCGGGCATTTCGTGGATTTTCACGGCGGGGCTGAATTTCTTCTTTGAAATCGCGAAGTTCCGCGCCGCCCGTCGCCTCTGGGCGCGGCTGATGAAGGAGCGGTTCGGCGCGACGGTGCCGAAAGCGATGATGCTCCGCGTCCACGTCCACACGGCGGGCAGCGTGCTGACGGCGCAGCAGCCGCTGAACAACGTCGCCCGCATCACATGGCAGGCCATGAGCGCGGTCCTGGGCGGCATTCAGTCCATGGCGTGCTGCGCCTACGACGAGGCGCTGGCGCTTCCCACCGAGGAATCGGCGACGCTGGCGCTCCGCACCCAGCAGCTCATCGCCCTCGAAAGCGGCGTGACGGAAACCATCGACCCGATGGCCGGCTCTTACTACGTCGAGGCGCTCACCGACCAAATCGAACAAGCGGCGTGGGACTATATCCAAACCATCGACAAGATGGGCGGCGCGGTCGCCGCCATCGAAAAGGGCTACATGCAGTCGGAAATGGCGGCGCACGCCTACAAGTACCAGCAGGAAATCGAAAGCGGCGAGCGCACGGTCATCGGCGTCAACAAGTTCGCCGGCAACAACGCGCCCATCAAGGAGGACAACGTAGTGGCCGATTTCAGCGTGGCGGAGCGGCAAATCGCCCACACGAACCGTGTCAAGGCGGAGCGGGACAACGCCGCCGTGGACGCCGCGCTCGGCGCACTGAAGGAAGCCTGCCGGGGGACGGAAAACACGATGCCGTATCTCATCAAGGCGGTCAAAACCTACGCGACGCTGGGCGAAATTTGCGGCGCGATGAAGGAAGTTTTCGGCGAGTACCACGGCGGCAATGCGTTTTGATGCGGGGAGGTGTTCTTTATGAAGGAAGCCAAGACACTTGCGGAAGGTATTGCCAAACTCCGCTACGAGGATTTGCCGGAAACCGCCGTATGGGCGGCGAAGCAACGCGTATTGAATTGGCTCGGCGCGGCGCTTCACGGCAGCCAAGAGCAGCCCGCGCGGATTTTGCGGGACACGGTTCTGCCCACGGACGGCGCGACCGACGCAACGCTCTTCGGCACGAACCGCCAGCGGGCGGCGGCGACGCACGCGGCGTTTTTGAACGGCGCGGCGGCGGGAAGCGACGAAAAACTCGCGGCTCTCGTTTCGCCCGCGTTTTCCGTCGCGGAGAAGGAACACAAAAGCGGGCGCGAACTGTTGGCGGCGATTGTTGCGGGTGCTGAACTCGCCGCCCGGCTCGGCGAAGTGGAAAACTCCGCCGGGAAGGTTGCCGCCGCGTCAGCCGCCCGCGCCCTCGGCCTTTCGCCGGAGCGGACGGCGCAGGCGCTTTGCCTTGCTGACGCGCAGACGGCGGGCGTGAAGGGAATGCTCCGCGCCGGGAAAGCCTGCTATGACGGCGTGCTGTTCGCCTATCTTGCCCAAGCCGGATTTACGGACGGGACCGAGGAAACTGGTTGCGGCGCGAAAGTGCTTGCCGCCGAAGAGCCGTGCCTTGCCTTTGCGGCAGACGCGGCGGCATGGGAAGAAAGCCGCGCCCGTTTCCTTGCCCTCGCCGTCCCCGTCCTGGGCGACGAAAAAGCGAACCGCCTCGCGGCATGGGCGGAAACGCTGGACGAAGCGGAAGATGTTTCGGCGACGTTGCGGGAGATTTTATAGAAAGGGGGTGAAAAGACAAAACATTGCTCATTAAGGCCGACAGAAGTTTGCGTCAGCCATTGCAGATTTCGCCGGGCGTAGCATGCGCCTTGATTTCGGCTCGCCCGCAGGAAACGGAGGGACTTCCGCGAGGCGGGCCTCTTTTTTGAGAAAGGAAGCGGTTTCTTTGGAAAAAGCAAATCCTCAAGCCATCCCAAAAACAGGCGAAGCACCAAAACGCAACCCCGCGGCGAACGCATCGGACTGGTACCGGGCGCATTTGCGGCATTTGGTGCAGGAAGAAGCGCCCCAAGTCGAGGAAAAAGCAGGGAAAGAGATAGAAAGGCTTTTTGCGTCTGCCGAAAAAGGAAAAGCATCCTAAGGAAACACCGAACAAGTCCCGCCGCGCCCCTGCCGGGTCTTTTTCCGGCATGCTGCGTCAAAGTGCTTTCGACGTAGCGAGGCTACGCCTTCGAGCACTTTTTCTTGCCTGACGAAAAAATCCCTCGGCAGGGTCATGACTTGACTTATTCGTTGTTTCCTAAAAATTCTAGCGGAAATATGGATGGAGCCAATACCCGGGCAAAAAAACGGCAACGCATCATCACGTTGCCGTTTCTTTATGCCCGTTCGCTGTAATACTTCAAAAAGTTCCTCGCCACCGCCGAAAGCGGCCTATCCTTGACGATGGATAAAGTTTTGTTCAAATACATCCGGTCGTCGTGGACGAAGCGCACGACGATGTCCTCGCCGAAGGTCTCGCCGGGGCCGATGGGGACGATGGCGATGCCGAGCCGCTCGTGGCTTTATTCCTCCGCTGGTCGTAAATGGCTGTAATACTCTTTCTTTCCCGACAGGAAATCATCATAGAGTTGCTGTTTCCAGTCGATGTAGTCCACCGCTTCCTGCAGGCGGTGGATTTTTTCGCGCAGTTCCTCCTGCTTTTTCGCCAGCATTTTCTTCCGCACGGGAATCGACGACGGCCCTTCGAGGCAGTAGGCGAGATATTGCTGCATCTCGGCGATGCTCATTTCGCAGTTTTTCAGGCAGGACAGGCTTTTCACCCATTGGAAATCGTGCTCGTCAAAGACACGGCGGTTTCGCGCGTCCCGCTTCACGTTCGGCACGAGCCCTTGGTTGCAGTAGAATTTCAGTCCTTCGTAAGTCATGCCCGTTTCCTTGCAAACCTCTCGCATGGAGTACATATTGAATCCTCCCAAAATTTTTTCAAAAAACGCTTGA
Organism: uncultured Selenomonadales bacterium; assembly: GCA_947167825.1. GTDB lineage: Bacteria > Bacillota > Negativicutes > Selenomonadales > Selenomonadaceae > RUG12372. The sequence continues at coordinate 8,377 of CAMVJN010000019.1, forward strand.
CCGGTATCTGCTACCGTCTGATATGATTCGAGCATAGCATATTGGAAGAGATATGGCAAGAAGGGAGACAAGCAGATGAAACGGAAAATTTTCGCCGTCATGGCGGCAGCGAGCCTTTGGATGGGCACAGCCTCGGCGATGGCCCCGGTGACAATTGCCGAACAGGGCAGCTTCTTCGCGGGGGGTGTCGTGGCGGAAACGCCGGGGCGGATGGATTTTCAAAAGCCGCTGGCGAAAAGCGGGCAGACGATGCACGGCGACCACGCCTATGTGTTTTACCAGCGCCCGATGAACGCGAAAAAATACCCGCTGGTGTTCCTGCACGGCGCGGGGCAGTCGGCGAAGACTTGGGAGACGACGCCGGACGGGCGGGACGGTTTCCAAAACATTTTTCTCGAACGGGGCTACAGCACCTATCTCGTGGATCAGCCCCGGCGTGGCAAGGCGGGACAGTCCACCGTGCCGGAGACGCTGACGGCGGACACTTACGACCAATTTTGGTTCAGCAATTTCCGGGTGGGGAATTGGAACGATGCCGACCGCCAGCCGGAGTATTTCGACGGCGTACAGTTCTCACGGAACCGGGAAGCCCTGAACCAATATCTGCGGCAAATGACGCCGAACACCGGAGCTTATGACGCGGGCGTTATCTCGGACGCGATGGCGGCGATTTTCGAGAAGGCCGGCGAGGGCGTGCTCGTCACCCATTCCCAGGGCGGCGGCATCGGTTGGCTGACCGCCATCAAGAGCGGCAAAGTCAAAGGCATCGTTTCCTACGAGCCGGGCAGCGGCTTCATCTTTCCCGAGGGCGAGACGCCGCCCCCCGTCAAGACCACGCACCCCATGGGCGACCTCGCGGCAAATTCCGTGCCTATGGCGGATTTTTTGAAGCTCACGAAAATTCCCATTGTCATCTATTACGGCGACTTCATCGCGGACAGCTACACCAAGGAATGGAACAAGGACGGCTGGCGGGCGCGCCTCGAAATGGCGCGGCTCTGGGCGGACATGGTGAACCGCCACGGCGGCGACGCGACGGTGATTCATTTGCCGGAGATCGGCATTACGGGCAACACCCATTTCCCCTTTTCTGATTTGAACAACGTAGAGATCGCCGACTTGATGGAGGCGTGGCTCGCAGAAAAGGGACTGGCGGAATAAAGATTTTGGGGAGGATGATTTTCTGATGAAGGTGAAGAGCAAACTGATTGCGTCGCTCCTGGTGGTTGGCATCGCTTTCGGCGCGGGCGTTGTGCCGGAAACGCCGACGGCATTGGCGGCGGAAAAAACGGCGGAGGGAAACAAGATGGAAGCGAAAGAACACAAAAATCCTTTCGGCCTCGTGTATCGGGGCGCAATCGAGAAGAACGAGGCGGGCAAGGTGCAGATCCGGCCTGTGGCATATAAAGTGAACGGCATCAAGGTCGCCGCCAATCTCTACCTTCCGGCGGGCTATGACGAGAAGGACGGCAAGACTTACGCCGCCGTGACCGTCGCCCACCCCAATGGCGGCTGCAAGGAGCAAGTGGCGGGGCTGTACGCGCAGAAATTGGCGGAGCTTGGCTATATCGCCGTCGCCGCCGACGCGCGGTACCAAGGGGCCAGCGGCGGCGAGCCGAGGCTGCGGGATTATCCGTCGAACCGCATCGAGGATGTCAGCGGCATGGTGGATTATCTCTCCATGTTGCCGAAGGTGGACAAGTCGCGCATCGGCTCCCTCGGCATCTGCGGGGGCGGCGGCTATACGCTGGCGGCGGCCCAAACGGACAAGCGCATCAAAGCGGTGGCGACGCTCTCCATGTTCAATTCCGGTCGGGTGCGCCGGAACGGATTCCTGGACGCGGACAAGGCGGGGATTCCCAAGCGTCTCCAAAAGGCGGCGGAGGCGCGGGACAAGGAGCTTGCCGGGGAAATCCTCTACGAAGGGTTCTTGCCGCCGAACGCCACCGACGACCAGCTCCGGGCGAAAATGGAGGAACTGCCGGAAAACACGCTCTATCGTGACGGCATCGAGTATTACGGCTTGTCCCATCGCCATCCGAACGCCACGGGCAGCTATACCACGGAGTCCTTCATGAAGCTCATGGCCTTCGACACGGAGGACAGGATGGATCTCATCGACCAACCGCTCCTGATGATCGCCGGGGAAAGAGCGGACACCCTCTACATGACGGAGGATGCTTTCGCGAAAGCCAGCGGCACGGAGAACAAGGAACTTTTTTTGATCGAGGGCGCGAGCCACATTCGCACCTACTGGGTACCGGAGTACGTGGACAAAGCGGTGAACAAGCTGGAAGCGTTCTTCGGCAATAATTTGATGAAGTGAGGCGATTGCGATGAAAGTCATCGGAATCAACGGAAGCCCCCACAAGGAGGGAAACACCGCGATCATCATTCGCGAAGTGTTCCATGTGCTGGAAGCGCACGGCGTCGAAACGGAGTTTATCCAGCTCGGAGGCTCCGGGATACGTCCCTGCCTCGGCTGCTTCCAATGCTGCGAACTGAAAAACGGGGAATGTATCATCAAGACGGATATTTGCAACGAAATTCTCGAAAAGATGAAAGCGGCGGAGGGCATCATTCTCGGCTCGCCCGTCTATACCTCCGATGTCACGCCGGAAGTCGCCGCGCTGATCGACCGGGGCGCGTTGGTGTCTTACGGCGCGGGGGGCGGGATGCTCAGGCACAAGGTCTGCGCCTCGGTGACGGCGGTGCGCCGCGCGGGCGGTATGCACGCCTTTGACACGATGAATCACTTTTTCCATATCACGGAAGGGATTCTCGTGGGCGCGGCCTACTGGAACATGGTCTATGGCCTCGCGCCCGGCGACGTGCGAAAAGACGAGGAGGGCATGGCAAACATGAGAAACCTTGGCGAGAACATGGCGTGGCTCTTGGAACGGATTCACGCCAAGGAACAATAAAAGCAACGGGGGGTAACACATGGGAAAGAAAATTTTGGTTTTGTCTGGCAGCCCGCGCAAGGGCGGGAACTCCGATTACCTCTGCGACCGATTTATAGCGGGGGCGCAAGAAGCGGGTCACGAGGCGGCAAAAATCTTCATCAGCGGGAAGAAGGTAGGCTATTGCCGCGCCTGCTACGCTTGCAAAAACACGGGAAAATGCGTGCAGAAGGACGACATGGAGGAGATTCTCGCGAAGATGTTGGCAGCGGACGTGCTTGTACTGGCGTCGCCCGTGTATTTTTATTCCATCGACGCCCAGATCAAGACGGTGCTCGACCGCACACTGGCGCGGTGGACGGAGCTCAGGGACAAGGAATTTTATTATATCCTGACGGCGGGGGAAGACGAGGAAGCCATTATGCAGCGTTCCCTCGAATGTTTCCGGGGCTTCGCGGATTGCTTCCGGGGAAGCACGGAGAAAGGAGCGATTCTCGCCCACGGGCTTTACGAGAAAAATGACGCGAAAGGCTCGCCCTTTGAGGCGCAGGCGTATGAAATGGGGAAAGGCATATGAAATTCGTAAGTGTTGCCAAAGCTGTTGCGTTGACCGGAATTTTTGCAATGAGCATTTGGGGAGGCGAGGCACTGGCAATGGACAGAGTCACAATCAGCGATGAAAACTATGCCGCACTGTTCGGGGGCGCACCGATGGAAGAAGCGAAAAACGACCCGGAACTGGCGAACACCATGAAGCGTTTCGTTTATAGCGAAATCGCGGCGGCGAGCAATCTTGACACCAAGCACAAGCAGCTTGTGACGATTGTGGTGCTGGCGACCACGCAAAACGAAAAGCTCCTCACAAAGAATGTGGCGGGAGCTTTGAACGCGGGCGTGACGCCGCTGGAAATTCGGGAGTCGCTCTATCAGGTCGCGCCCTATATCGGCTTCGGGCGGGTCTTCGACGCGCTGGATACTGCGAACGCGGTTTTCGCGGCACGGGAAATCGCCCTGCCACTCCCGGATCAAGGGACGGTGACGGAGGAAAACCGCCTGCAAAAAGGGCTGGACGTGCAAGTCGGCATCTACGGCGAGCGCATCACGAAAATGCGCGAAACCGCGCCGGAGGACGAACGCTTCGTGCAGGACGGGCTTTCCGGCTATTGCTTCGGCGACACCTATACGCGGGGGACGCTGGACATCAAGGAACGGGAGCTTTTGACGCTGTCCGCGCTGGCGGCTTTGGGTACGGAGCCGCAGCTCAAAGGGCATATCGCGGGAAACCTCACCGTGGGCAACGACCGCAAGACCATCCTCTCCGCCATCGCGGAGGCGCTGCCCTATATCGGTTTTCCCCGGACGCTGAACGCGGTGCGATGTGTCAATGAAGTGATGAACGCGAAAAAGTAGAAGGAGGCGATTGCAATGAACAAATGGCAAGTATTATCGGCGGTGGCGGTGCTCGGCTTGGGGGCGATACTCTCTTCTGCCGCGAGCGCGGCGGAGGCGGCTGTCCCCGCCGAGGAAATCACCGCGGCATTGGAGGCGGAAGGCGGCACGGTGTTCCCCATCGGGCAGCCGAACGACGCCAACGCGAAATATTTCACGGGCGAGAGTTACGTTGCGTCCTTGGCCTCTTCCAATGTGCGGGTCGCCAACGTGACATTCGCCCCCGGCTGCATCAATCACTGGCACGTGCATCACGGCTCTTGCCAGATTCTCGTGGGCGTGTCCGGGCGCGGCTGGTACCAGATTTTGGGCGAAGCGCCGAAGGAAATCCATCCGGGGGAGACGGTGACGATTCCCGCCGAGACAAAACATTGGCACGGTGCGGCGAAGGACGCTTGGTTCCAGCATCTCGCCATCATGCAGAACGGCGCAACGACCACATGGATGGAGCCGGTTGACACGGAAGCGTATAATCATCTTGAGAAATAAAGGGAGGAGCGTATCTATGGAAAATGTTTCGAGACGAGGTTTTATGAAGCTGGCAGGGGCGGCGGCAATGGGCGCGGCCGTCGGGAGTTTTACGGGAATGAAAGGAGCGGGAAACATGGCGGAAGCAAAAGGCATCCCCATCACGCGGCAGGCGCCGGTCATCGGCAGCAAAAACGTGACGGGCGAAAAAATTTCCGGGACGAAAGCAAAAGTTTATTTCACGGGCAAGATTGACGCGGAGCATCTGATCAAGCTCTACGGGCATATCAATGAGGAAATTTACGGCAAGGTGGCCATCAAGCTCCACACGGGCGAAAAAAACGGCCCGAACATTCTGCCCCGCGACATGGTGAAAGCGTTCCAAGCGCAGATACCGGACAGCACCATCGTCGAGACGAATACGATGTACGGCGGCGACCGCTTCACGACAGAGGGGCATCGCGAGACGCTGGCGGTCAACGGCTGGACGTTCTGCCCTGTGGACATCCTCGACGAGGAGGGCGACGTGAATCTCCCGGTGCGCGGCGGCAAGTGGCTGAAGGAAGTCGCGATGGGCGGCCATCTAGTGAACTACGATTCGCTGGTGGTGCTCACCCATTTCAAGGGCCACGCCATGGGCGGCTTCGGCGGCTCGCTGAAAAACATCGCCATCGGTTGCGCCTCGGGGCAGCATGGGAAACGTCAGGTACACGCCTATCTTGAAGGCCCCATGCCTTTCGGCCCGAAGGAACTCGCCGAGATGCCGCTGAAAGAAGAACTGATGGAGCGCATGGCGGAATCGGCCAAGGCGACCTGCGATTACTTCGGCAAGCATATCGTCTTTTTGAATGTGCTGCGCCGTATGAGCGTGGACTGCGACTGCGCGGGCGTCAGCGCCGCCGAGCCGACGATTCCCGACATCGGGATGCTGGCCTCCACGGACATCCTCGCCATCGACCAAGCGAGCTGCGATCTCGTCTGGTCGTCGCCGAAGAACCACGACCTCGTGGAGCGCATCGAGAGCCGCCACGGACTGCGCCAGCTTTCCTATATGCGCGAGCTCGGAATGGGCAACCCGCAATACGAGCTGGTTTCGATTGATTGACCATCGGCGCAAAACATTTCCTTTGGCATCGCGGCAGCGGCGTATCCAAAACAAAGGGGGAGATTTTGATGAAGGTACTCATACGGTGAGCAAACAAAAAGGCGCTGCAAACATCGGCGGCGCTTTTTGTTTGCCGTGCAATTTGACAGGAAGCGGGAAGCAGGGTATACTCTATTTAGGAAACGTTTTCTGCAAAGTATGCCCCATCACGAAACTGGGAGGCAGTACGCCATGAACTCCGCCGCTTTTGGTTATCCTTCATGTTGCGGGCTATGTCGGCAGCTGTTTTCCTGTACGCGAAGCCGTAATTCCATAAAAATAACCTTTTGCCACAAGTAATCGACATTGTGGCAAAAGGTTATTTTTATGTTCCGCCAAACGGAACGCCGGAGGTAGGCGCACATGACTATTTTTTCCTTGTTTACGCTCTTGGGCGGCTTGGCTTTTTTCCTCTACGGCATGAACCAAATGTCGTCGAGCCTCGAAAAAATCGCCGGGGAGCGCATTGAAGAGATCATCCACCGCATGACGAAAAACAAGCTGGCGGGGCTCCTGATGGGCTGCGTGATCACGATCGCGCTCCAAAGCTCGTCGGCGGTCACGGTGATGCTCGTCGGCCTTGTCAATTCGGGGCTGATGAATTTCGCGAACACCGTCAGCGTCATCATGGGGTCGAACATCGGCACCACCATTACGGCATGGATCATGAGCCTCATCGGGCTTTCCGGCGACAATCTTTTCCTCCGCATGATGAAGCCGGAATCTTTTTCGCCGCTCTTGGCTTTTATCGGCATCGGCCTGATGATGCTGTCCAAGACGCAGAAGAAAAAAGACGTCGGCAACACCTTCGTCGGCTTTGCCGTCCTGATGTACGGCATGATGCTGATGAGCGGCTCCGTGGCGCCGCTGGCGGACTCTCCCGCCTTTGCGAGCCTCCTGACCGCGTTCAACAATCCGGTGCTGGGCATCTTGACGGGCTTCGTCGTCACGGCGGTAATCCAAAGCTCCGCCGCGTCCATGGGCATGCTTCAGGCGTTGTCCCTGAGCAGCGGCATCACCTACGGCATGGCCATTCCCATCATCATGGGACAAAACATCGGCACTTGCGTTACGGCCGTGCTCTCCAGCATCGGCGTCGGGAGCAACGCAAAAAAAGTTTCCGTGATCCATCTGTCCTTCAATCTCATCGGCACGGCGGCCTTTACGCTCTTGTTCTACGCGCTGCACTTCGTTTTCGATTTCACCTTTGTGGCTTGGCGGATCGATCCCGCGGGCATCGCCCTCTGCCACAGCGTATTCAATATCGCCACCACCGTGATGCTCCTTCCCTGCGCGGGTAAATTGGTCGCCTTGGCCGAGGCCGTCGTCAAGAACGAGCCGGAGACGAAGGCCGCCTTTTTGGACGAGCGCTTGTTTGAGACGCCGTCCCTCGTGGTGAACGAGTGCAACAACCTGTCGGTGGAAATGGCGAACATGGCGAGGACTTCGGTGGAACAAGCCATCGTGAACCTGCACGGATACTCGGATGAAACCAGCAAAGCCATCGGGAAGCTGGAAAAGAAAGTCGATCAGTATGAGGACCGGCTCGGCTCTTATCTGGTGCGGCTGTCCCAGAGCGCCCTTTCCGTCAGCGACAACCGGAAAACCGCGAAAATCCTCCATTCCATCGGAAATTTCGAGCGCATCAGCGACCATGCGATCAATTTGGTATTCGCCGCCAAGGAAATCTCGGAGAAGAATGTCGAAATGTCGGAAGCGGCCGCGCAGGAGCTTCATGTCTTGGAAAGCGCCGTTTCCGAGATTCTCCGGCTCACTACGGAAGCCTATGCGAAAACGGATATTGCTTTGGCGGAGAAAGTGGAGCCCTTGGAGCAAGTCATCGACCTTCTGACGGACAGGATCCGGCTCCGCCATATCGACCGTCTGCAAGCCGGCGCCTGCACCATCGAAAGGGGTTTCGTCTTCGCCGATATTTTGAGCAATTACGAGCGCATTTCCGACCATTGCTCCAATATCGCCGTGGCCGTCCTCGAAGCGGACGCGGACGTCTTCGATCCTCACGAGTATCTGCGGCAAATCAAGACGATGGACAACCCGCGTTTCCGCGAGCTGTACACGGCGTACAAGGAAAAATACCCGCTGGCGTGACGGGGGAGGAAATATAACAAGCGGCAACGCCTATGCGCGTCGCCGCTTTTTTGTCGAAACGTGCCGGATATGGTATAATGTGTCGCTTAGCGAGCGCGAAGCGCGAGGTTAGCGACACATATCCACTGTGTGGAATATATAAAGGAAAGGAATGGAGGAATCGCATGGGAAAATCGGCGGCGCTTTTCGCGGTGGCGGCAGCGGCGGTACTGTGGGCGGGCAGCGGCACGGCGGCGCAACATTTTTTCGCCCACTCGGATCGGAGCGCGTTGGAGCTTTCCAATATCCGCATGATTTTGGCGGGGCTTTTGCTGCTCCCCGTGGCGTGGGAAACCCACGGGATTTCGCGGGCCGCGAAAAAGCTCCGGGCAAAGCCCCGGCTCGCTTGGGATATTTTTCTGTACGCGGCCGTCGGGATTTTCCTCGTGCAGTACACTTATTTCCAGGGCATTTCCGCCGGGAACGCGGCAGCGACGACGGTGATTTGCTACACCTGCCCCGCGATGGTGGTCGCCTATGACGCGATGGCCGGGCACCGCCCCCCGAGACTGGGGGAAATTTCGACGGTGGCAATGGCCATCGGAGGCATCGTGCTGCTCGTCACCGGCGGGGAGCCGGGGAATCTGTCGGTGCCGCTGGCGTGTCTCGCTTGGAGCCTCGTCTCCGCCGTCTGCTTCGCCTTCTCCGCCATTTACCCGCGCCATCTGCTGCTCGATTTCGACCCGTATTTTCTTTTGGCGGCGGGGCTGCTCGTGGGCGGCGCCGGATCGTTCCTTTTCGTCGGCGTGCCGGACTGGCGCCCCTTTTTCGCCTCGGAAGTCGTGCTCGACCTCGCTTATATCGTGATCTGCGGGACGGTGCTGGCGTTTTTGCTGTTCAACGCGGGGCTTTTGTACCTGTCGCCGGAGGAGGCGACGGTGACGGCAACGATCGAGCCGGCGGCCTCGGTGCTGCTGGCGGCGCTGATTTTCGGCACGCGGTTCGGCGGAGCGGAGCTTTGCGGCATCGCTTTGGTGCTGGCGGCGATTTTGGTGCCGGTTTTTCCCTATCGGCGCCTGCGAAAATTCCTGAAGTTTTTCTCCGCGTTCAATCGGGCGCGGCGTATGAGACGGCGTTTGCGGTAAGCGAAACAGAAAATACACGAAAGGAGACTCGAACCTATGGACGACAACAAGACTCGTTCCTTCGTTTTCTATCTCTCCTTGGCGATTGTCGGGGGCGTTGCCCTCGCGGGGCTGACGATTCCGCAGCCGTTCTATGTTTGGACGAAAGCCCTTCGGCAATTCATCAGCCGGGATTTCGGCTGGTATTACCTGCTGCTTTTGGCGGCTATGGTCTGTTTTTGCGTGTTTTTCATCGTGACCCCGGCGGGGCAGATTCGGCTGGGCGATCCCCATACCGAGCCGGAACACTCGAAATTTTCATGGCTTGCCATGCTGTTCTCGGCGGGCATGGGCATCGGCCTGGTATTCTATGGCGCGGCGGAGCCGCTGTCCCATTTCGCGGTGTCCGCGCCTGCGGCGGAAGTCGGCTCACAGCAAGCCTTGGAGGACGCGCTGAAATACACCTTTTTCCACTGGGGCATCCACGCTTGGGCGGCCTACGGCTTGGTGGCGCTGGCCATCGCCTACTTCCAGTTCCGCAAGAAAGAGTCCATCCTGCTTTCGGTGACGCTGAAGCCGCTTTTCGGCAAGCGGGCGGAAGGCGTTCTTGGGACGCTGGTGGACAGCGCGACGATTTTCGCCACGGTCGTCGGTGTCGCCACGTCGCTGGGGTACGGCGCAATCCAGATCAACAGCGGCCTCCATTTCCTTTGGCAAGTGCCGGAGTCGCAAACGGTGCAAATGCTGATTATCGCCGTGACGACGGTGCTTTTCCTGCTCTCGGCCATGTCGGGAGTGAGCCGGGGCGTGAAGTTCCTGTCCAATTTGAACGTGATTTTGGCGCTGCTGCTCTTGGCGTGCGTCATCGCCACAGGCCCCACGGTGCTGATCCTCAACAATTTTGTGGACTCCATCGGCAGCTATATCCAAGGATTCTTCCGCATGAGCTTTCGGACGGCGGCCTATGACGCGGCACGAAACCAATGGATCCAGCAATGGACGATTTTTTACTGGGCATGGTGGCTCTCCTGGACGCCCTTCGTCGGCATTTTCATCGCCCGCATATCCAAAGGGCGCACGATCCGGGAGTTCCTCGTCCATGTGATGCTGGTGCCGACGCTGCTCACCATGCTTTGGTTCTCGGCCTTCGGCACGCTGGCCACCCATTTGCAGACCACGGGCATCGAATTGATCGATTTGGACACGGAAAACGTGTTGTTCGGCGCATTGGCGCATTGTCCTTTCGGATTTTTCATGTCCGTCCTGGCGGTATTCCTGATTTTCTCGTTTTTCATCACGTCGGCGGACTCGGCGGTTTTCGTTTTGGCGATGCTCTCGGAAAAGGGAGCGCTGCATCCGACGAACCGGACGAAGCTCATCTGGGGCGTTCTGCTCTCCCTATTGGCGGGGACGCTCCTCGCGGCGGGCGGCCTCGACGCGCTGCAAAATGTGCTGATCATCGTGGCCCTTCCCTTCTCCGTCGCCATCGTGCTGATGATGATCGCCCTCTACATCGAGCTGGAGCATGAGCGAAACGAAATGGGCCTCTACATCAAGCCCGACACCTACCCGGAGAAGGACAAGCC
>CAMVJN010000020.1 GCA_947167825.1 uncultured Selenomonadales bacterium
GGATGGACAGCCCCGCCAGGAAAAAGAAGAGCGGCATGTGGAAGGAATACAGGATTCTCCGGTACAGCGGCGTCGCCCCATTGGGGGTCGTATGTCCCAAAATCACCAAAAAGATAGTGACGGCTTTCACTAAATCAATCAGTTCGATCCGCACGGCGATTTTTTTCTTCATAACGTCAGTTCCTTATTTCTACATAGATGGAAGAGCCGACGCGTTCGCGTCGGCTCCCGTAGTTTTGTCGCGCGGCTTCACTGATTGAGCTTGCCCTTGGTGTCCTGCTCCGCGCTCCGGATGTCTTCCTTCATATCCTTGGCGAGATTGATTTCCTGGAACTTCTTGTCGTCATGCAGAATCATGGTGAATTTGTCCGTCTTATCGAGATGCGCCGTGCCTTCTTTCAGGGAAAGCTCCAGAATATGCCCGCCCTTTTGCTTGTCGTCCGAAATGAAATGGAAGTGCCAGCCGACGGAGTTCAATTCTCCCATATAGCTTGGGCAATAGAGTCCCACCAACGTGCCTTTGATGTTTTTCTCGGTAAATTCAGTCTGCTTGCCCTTGAGCGCCTCTACCAAGGTGGGATACGGCTCCTTGCTGCCGTACTCACTGCGGAACAGGACGGAGGAAAATTCCGCCGGAAGCTTCACCATGTAGAAGCTGTTCGCCCCGTGCTTGTGAACCGCCTTGTTCAAGGCTTTTTCAAAATCCGCCTTGTTCTTCACGTTTTTCAGTTCGACGGCAATATCCGCGTCAAAATACGTCACGGTAGCGTAGGGGATAATCGTGTTGTCGGGAGCGACAATCACGCGCCCGTCGCCCAACGCTTGGTATACTACGCCGTCCAGTACAATCATCTCGCCGTTCAGGCCCTCGAAGGTGCCGATGCCCGTATCGCCGAACGCGCGAAGTTCGCCCGCGTTGATCGTGCCGCCGAAATATCCCTGCGCCAAGGATTGCAGCAGCGCGATCTGCGCGATGCTCTCCCGCTCCACGGGAGCGGCGGCCGCCTCGAACACGCTGATGCCCGTGCCTAACGCAAAAACTCCGGCCAAAGCCGCCGCGAAGAGTTTCTTTTTTCCGTTCCAAATCATTGTTTTCAACCTCATTTCTTTCCTAAAAATTCTAATCGACGGGCGCAAAGGCGGCGCATCCGGCGCCTGCGCCCGCACTAGCGCATCCATGCACGTCGACGGGCGTAAACCCATACGAAAATCCTATTTAATTGTAGCACCGGGCGCGAGTCCCCGCAACAAAAAATGAACAGGTTCAAAAAAGAGAAGCTGCGCGTACTTTGCTGCGGCAGCTTCCCTTTAGGTCCAATGTTATTTTATGGCGTCATACGCTTTTTTGATTTTCTCCGCCATTCCACGCATTTTCGCAATCGGCACCGCGCAAACGGCTATGCGGACTCCCATTTTCAGCGGAACGGCAAAAATCAAATCGTCGTGGAGTTTGTCGCAAACCGCACCGGGATCCGTCGCCGGGATCGAGATAAAGAATCCGGCTTTATACGGCAGCGCGTTCAATTTGCAGGCTGCGGCTTCTTCCATGAAGATGGCGCCGCGCTTGCGGATTGTCTGGTAAAGCTCTTCCCGCTCCTTCTCGAACTGCGCGAGGAGCGTTGCGTCCTGTTGAATTTTCGTCAAAACTGTCATTGCGCCGCGGTTGATATTCGACCAGGTCGCGCGGCTGGAAAATTTGACTATCTGCGCGAATTCGTCAATGACGGCTTTGCTCGCAGAAAGGCCGATAATCGCGCCCGTGCGTTGTCCATACATCGTATAACCTTTAGACATACTGAAAGCGAACATTATCAATATATTGTCGGGAAGCCCGCCAAACTGCTTCATGAATTTGCGGGCTTCATTTTTTTCTCCCGCGTAGTCGATATAAGCTACGTCCACAAGAATGCTGACCTTCTTGTCGCCTTTCTTGGCTTCCGCCTTGCAGACGTCAAGCACCTGTGCCCAATCGTCTTCCGAGAGACTGTATCCCGTTGGATTGTGCGCCGGCGTATTGATGATGATCAAAAGTGAATTCTGTTTTCCGAGCAGCGTCGACACTTTTTCTTTAAACGCGCTGATATTGAAATTCTGCTGCTCGTCGAACAACTGATACGTGGCCAGCTTGCGCCCTCCTTCGCGGCAAAGTGCGCTGTACGGCCCCCAGTACCAATCGGAGGTTAGGACTTCGTCCCCAACCTCGGAATAATTCGCGATGGCATGATGCACTGCGCCCGTTCCGCCGGCCGTGGCCACGGCCGCAGTATACCCGTCCGGCTTCTGGTCCGCAAATGTCAATCCTTGCACCGCGTCCAGATAATCGGGCAAGCCCGCAATCGGCGCGTAGTCGATCATGTCTGTCATCGGCAAGGACCGAAATACCTTTTCCATTGTCGGAATGCACGCCAGTTTTTCTTGCTCGTCGATGATGGCGCCAATTGTCGCATTGGTGACTTTCTCCGCGCCGAATTTGGCGGTTGCAGCCTTTGCTGCCGCGCTCGCTCCAAATATTGCGTCGCTCAGGTTCTTTCCTGTCGCATGAGACGCTGCCATGCTCATTTCCATTGTGAAGTCCCCTTTACATCAAAAATATGAAACATCTATCTATTCGATTGAACCTTGTTTTTTCCTGCGAAATTTTCAATGTATACAATATTATTGTAATTATTTCTCCTTCACCGGGAAGAATTCGCTGTGAATCGCATTGACCGCCTGCTTGATGCTGGACGATTTCACAAGACACGATATGCTGATTTCCGAGGTGCTGATGACATCGATATTGATATCCGCTGAAGCCAATGCGCCGAACATACGCGCCGCAATGCCGGGATTTCCGAGCATGCCGACGCCCACGATGGAGACCTTGGCCACATTGTCTTCGACAAGCACGGCGATGGCGTTCAAATTATTCGCGACTTGATCGACGATGGGCCGCGCTTTTACAAGGTCGTCCTCCGCAATCGTGAACACCATGTCCGTAATATTTTTCTCGATATTGCGGATACTCTGGACAATCATGTCCACGACAATATGCTCGTTCGCCAGCGTGGAGAAGATCTGGTGCGCGATGCCCGGATTGTTCGGAATGCCGAGGATTGCGATTTTGACAACCTTTTCGTCATGCGCTACACCGCGAATTACAAAGTCTTTTTCTTCCATCGTATATGCCTCCCTAATCATAGTCCCCGGTTTGTTGGTAAATGTTGAACGTACATGAATGGGGATATTGAAATGCTTGCCCATTTCAACCGAACGCGGCTGCATAACGCCAGCGCCAAGCCGAGCCATTTCAAGCATTTCATCATAGGTAATTTCCTTCATGCGGCGCGCGTCCGGCTCTACGCGCGGGTCGGCCGAATAAACGCCGTCCACGTCCGTGTATATCTCGCAGCTATCGGCTTTGAGTGCTCCGGCAAGCGCAACGGCTGATGTATCCGAGCCGCCGCGTCCAAGCGTGACGGGATCGCCGAGCTCATCCGCGCCTTGGAAGCCTGCCACGATGACGATGTTTCCGGCTTTGAGTTCGTCCAAAACGCGTTGCGGCTGAATGTCGACAATTTTCCCTTTTGTATGGACGGAATTTGTATGCATACCCGCTTGTGCGCCGGTCAGGGAAACTGCCTTCTGCCCCAGGCTCCGAAAAGCCATTGCCAGCAAGGCGACTGATACCTGTTCGCCGGTGGTGAGCAGCATATCCATTTCCCGCTCGTAGCGATACGGCTCATCATCAATTTTTTTGGCCAGCGCAATCAAATCGTCTGTAGTGTCCCCCATCGCGGAAACGACCATGACGATTTGGTCTTCCGGCTGCTTTTCGGTCAGAATTCTCTTTGCCACGTTCATTATCTTTTCCGTGGTACCGACCGAGCTGCCGCCGAATTTTTTAACAATCAGTCCCATTACTATCCCCCTAAATCATAAAAGATGGAAAAGAAATACCTTCTACAAAAGACATTTATTTGAAAATGCTTTCGATTTATGCAAATTTCGCTCCATTATACAATGATTTTTTTTGATTGTCCACTCAATGAAAATGTATTCATTGTTGCATAAAATATCCATTCAGAGAACTGAAACAGCAGATTCCATTGTCTCTCCAATTGGGGTTCTGATTACAAGTTCTGCCGATCGATCTGCACGTGTTTCGGTCTTGTTGATGACTACGAGGTGATCTCCATTGAAATAGCGGATAAATCCGGCTGCCGGGTAAACCACCAAAGAAGTGCCGCCGATAATCAATGTATCGGCACGTCCGATGGCGTCTGCCGCTTTTTGCATAATATCGCCGTCCAACGGTTCCTCATAGAGCACGACATCGGGCTTCACTAATCCGCCGCAGACTTTACAGTGCGGCGGTTCCGGCGCAGCCTGCATCACGAAATCTGCATCGTAAAAGGTGTGGCATTCCATGCAGTAGTTGCGGAGTACCGAGCCGTGCAATTCATAAACCGTTTTCGAGCCTGCCGCCTGATGGAGGCCGTCAATGTTTTGCGTGACAATCGCCAGAAGTTTTCCCATTTTCTCCAACCGCGCCAACGCATTATGGCATCCGTTCGGTTTCGCATCGGGATAAACGAGCTTTTCGCGGTAAAAATCGAAAAATTCCTTTGGAAATCGCTCAAAATATGTATGTGATACGAGCTGTTCCGGCGACAGTTCCATCTTGAGCTTTTCGTTCCAAAGACCGTTCGCACTGCGAAAGTCTGGGATTCCGGATTCCGTCGAAACGCCGGCGCCACCGAAAAACACAATGCGTTTGCTTTCTCGCAGAATTTCCGTCAATCGGATGATTTCCTTCGTCACGTATTTGCCCTCCCATTTCGTTTTTACGCCTTCACATCCATCAAAGAAAGTCCCGGTACAGCGTTAAGCCGCAAATCGGAAAACAGACCCATTCGCGACTGATAGTAGCCTCGGCAAGCGATCATCGCCGCATTGTCTGTGCAAAGGACTTTGTTTGGATAATAAAAATGAAAGCCGTGCGTCTTAGCCGCCTCGTGAAGCCGTTGTTCCAAAGCGCTGTTTGCGGCGACGCCTCCCGCCAGAACCAATTTGTCAAGTTTCGTCTCGCTAAGCGCCTCCAAAGCTTTTTGTGTGAGCACTTCAATCACCGCTTTTTGGAATGAAGCTGCCACATTCGCTGGATTTACTGTCACGCGTTTCATTTTCATTTCATTCAAATAATTCAAAACCGCTGATTTCAGTCCGCTGAAGCTGAACTCGTAATTTCTTTTTTCCCTGAGCGCCTGCGGAAAATCGATTGCGTTTTCGTCGCCTTTCGCAGCCAAACGATCGATTTCCGGTCCTCCCGGATAAGGCAATGCCATCACACGCGCCACCTTGTCGAACGCTTCGCCTGCTGCGTCGTCTCGTGTCTGCCCCATTAATGTAAAATGATTGTAGTCTTTGACGTGAATCAATGCGGTGTGTCCACCTGAGACTACCAGCGCCATAAATGGCGGCACAAGTTCCGCATGGCTCAGAAAGTTCGCAAAAATATGCCCTTCCAAATGATTGACGCCGATGAGCGGCACATCCAAAGCGAAAGCCAATGCTTTTGCCGCTGAAATACCAACCAATAAAGCACCTGCAAGTCCCGGCCCGTAGGTCACGGCAATCTGTTTTATATCGTTCAGTTCGACATCCGCCTGTTGCAGCGCCTCTTCAATCACTGGCATCACATTCACGATATGACGACGTGATGCGATTTCCGGTACGACGCCGCCATATTTTCGATGCACGGGAATCTGTGTCGAGATTATATTCGACAGCAGAACCCGTCCGCCGCGCAATACTGCCGCTGCCGTTTCATCACAACTCGACTCGATTCCCAATGTCAATATATTTTCTTCTGGTTCCGGCAAAATTCAACACACCTTTTTTATAAGTCTTGTTTTATCATATCAAAGGAATACTTTGGGGGCAATATTTTTTCGGGCATATTTGAAAAGGTATTCATAATACTTATGCCGTAATTCCTCCATCCACGCTCCAGCATGCGCCCGTCACAAAAGATGAACGAGGAGATGCGAGGAAATAAATGACAGCTGCTGCTTCCTCAGCTGTACCAATCCGTCCCATCGGGTAGACGGAGGCCATTGTTGCCAGGCCTTCTTCATGTGACGGCGCTTTTTGGAGCTGTGTCTCTGTCAATGGCGTCAATATATCGCCCGGTGCGACAGCATTCACTCGTATCCCATGGGGTGCAGTTTCAAGAGCAAGCGCCCGGGTGTAAAGCACCACGGCTCCTTTAGATGCGCAATAGAGACTGCACAAATAATTACCGTGAAGGCCTGCATCCGAGGCTACGTTGACGATGTTTCCCTTTGTTTCGCGCAAGAACGGTAACGCTGCCCGCACCATGAACATAGTTCCCTTGACGTTCGTATCCATAATTTCCGCATAAGATGCCTCGGAAAGGGAGTCCGCTGATTCTTCCCGATAGACTCCCGCCGAATTCACCAGAACGTCGATCTTCCCCAACGCTTCTTTTGCATTCAGAGCCAGTTTATCACAATCTGCGGGAAACCGTATGTCCGCAGGAAAGAAAAAAGCGCGTTCCGAAGCTTTGAGGGATTGCAGCGCGGCTGCACCTCGGTCTGCATTCCGGCCTGCGAGCGCCACTTTTGCACCTGATACGAGAAACATCCTCGCTGCCGCAAGGCCGATTCCGGACGTTCCCCCGCAAATCAGCACACCACAATCCTGCATCTCTTTCATGACATTGCCCCCCGGTTATCAAAAAAAGAAGCTGCCGCACGAATAATCGTCGGCAGCTTTCTTGCTTGAATGGAATCTTATTTCTTCTTGCTCTTGTTGACAGCGTCCTTCAAAGCCTTGCCGACCTTGAATACTGGAGCTTTCGAAGCCGCGATCTTGATTGCCTCGCCCGTCTGCGGATTGCGGCCCGTGCGAGCAGCACGCTCCTTCACCTCAAACGTACCAAAGCCAATCAACTGAACCTTGTCTTTCTTGACAAGCGCTTCCTGAACGCTGGCAACAAGGGCGTTGATAGCTTTCTCCGCATCCTTCTTCGTCAATCCCGATTTTTCTGCGACTTTTGCGACCAAATCTGCTTTATTCATCAAAACAGCCTCCTTAAATGTATGAATCTAGTAGTTTACCGACGAAGATATTTCGCCGTCCCTTTGGAAAATCCTTCTTTTTCGGGAAAAAAGATAAAAAATTTTTTGCAATTAGGCAAAACGTCATAGTTATTCTTGGCTCTTTGCTTCGTTCCAAAACACATCCAATTTATCCAAGGGAAATTTTCTCCAATCACCGCCCAAAGATTTCACTTTTTCCTCAACAAAACGAAAACGTCGTTGGAATTTGCGGTTCGCCGCCAATAGCGACAGTTCGCTATTGACATGCAGGAAACGCGAGAGATTGACGACTGCAAAAAGCAGATCCCCTAGCTCCTCCTCCATATGCGCCGCATCTTTTTCGTCAATGGCTGCCAAAAGCTCGTGCCATTCCTCTCGGCATTTGTCCAATACGGGAGAGATGTCCTGCCAGTCAAAGCCGACATCTGCCGCTTTTCCTTGTAATTTTGCAGCTGCCATCAGGGCGGGTAAATCCTTCGGCACTCCGTCGAGCTGCGATTTCCGCTCCGGTTTTTCCTTTCGTTTTATGGCTTCCCAGTTCACGAGCACCGCTGCCGCATCGGAAACCTGAACGTCGCCGAAAATATGCGGGTGGCGGCGGATTAGTTTGTCCGTAATTCCATCCACAACGTCTTGCATGGAAAAACCGCCAGCTTCTTCTGCGATACGCGCCTGAAACACAATCTGCAACAGGAGATCGCCAAGCTCTTCCAACAAAAGTTGTTTATCTTTCAAATCAATCGCTTCAACGACTTCATACGCTTCTTCAAGGATATGCTTTCTGAGACTTTCCGGCGTCTGCACGCGGTCCCACGGGCAGCCTCCCGGCGCACGAAGTTGTCTCATGATGTCCACCAACGGTGCAAAATCAAAACATGAAGCGCGCGGAAGCGGCGGCACAAAAAGGCTTGTCAGATGGTCGATATTGGCTTGGCGATCCAGCATATACAACGGAACACGCTGTACACTTTCCTCCGGAAGACCGATGTGTTGCGCGATAATAATCCCGTAATCATCAGGCAAAAATTCCATTAATGCTAATTTCGTTTCCGATGCGACAGCCTGGCTGTATACCTGAGTCACAACCAAACCCGTAGGCCAATCCATTGGCAGCCGGTCAAGGTCTGCGGCATCCATGATCAACAGCCCCTCCACAGGGTCGATACCGAGACGCGCACAAAGAGGCTCGGTAAAGCTCATGCCCGGAAAGACTGTGAGAGGTATATTTTCCTTTTCTGCCTGTTCCCGAAGCAGCACGACAGTTCGTTCCGCCACCAACGGACTGCCCGGAACCACATAGACGATGTCCTCGCCCGCCCTCGCTTTTGCAATAAGGTCGTTGGCAATGAATGCATAAAGCGCTTCAAAATTTTCCGCTTTTTCATATTTCTCGTCATAAGAGGAAAATGAAATACCCCGGCGTGCCATTTCTTCCGCTGTCGGATGAATCGCCGTCCGCAATATTAACCGCGACGCCTTTTGTATTGTTTCCCATGATTCGACGGTCATACTGCCAAAATCTCCTGGCCCCATGCCGACTACCTTGATACTTCCCATCACTGATCGGCTCCTTTCATGGATTGATTCGATGTTTTGTTTCGCCCGACAAATCCTGAAGGGTCTCAAACAAGAATTTCAATAATTTATCTTGGTCGGGTTTTGTTTTGAACCGAAAACGCATGATTCTTTGCGTCGGCAAAAGTATCAGCGATGTTCCCAGCTTTTCTTTCAATGCAATAACGCGCTCGGGTTCCAGTAGATGCTGTTCTGTCAGCGTAAACTCGACTATCTTTTCTTTTTCGACAATGCTCTTTACGCCGAGGTCGCGCGCGTAATTTTTGATGCGCGCTACATCCATGAGCCGAAGTACCGGCTTTGTCGGCTCGCCGAACCGGTCAATCAACTCGTCGAGCAAGGATGCAAGATGTTCCTCATTCCGTACGGCGGCAACACGTTGATAAATTTCAATCTTGTGCATTGCATCGTCGATATATTGTCCATCGAGATACGCTTCCACCGCGATTTCGATTACCGGTTCCTCTTTTTCCTCTATTGGTTTTCCTGTTTCCAATGAGCGCACTGCTTCATCGAGCATACGGCAGTACATCTCGAATCCTACGCTGGAAATATGGCCGTGTTGCTGGGCTCCCAAAAGATCTCCTGCGCCGCGAATCTCCAAGTCGCGCATAGCGATCTTGAAACCCGCGCCAAGCTCGGCGAATTCCTTCATTGCATGCAATCTCTTTTCCGCCGCCTCTGTCAGAACTTTGTCCGCTTGGTAGACGAAAAAAGCATACGCCATCCGATGTGATCGTCCGACGCGCCCCCGCATTTGGTAAAGCTGGGAAAGACCGAAATGATCGGCGTTGTATACGATGATTGTGTTCGCGTTCGCCACGTCCAGGCCGTTTTCCACGATGCTCGTCGAGAGCAGGATATCATACTCTCCTTCGTAAAACTCCATCATCACGCGCTCCAAGACTGCTTCTGTCATGCGCCCGTGCGCTGTCCGTATCCGTGCCTCCGGCACCAGTGTTTCCAAATGGAGACGCATCCGTTCAATCGTTTCAATGCGATTATATATGAAATAAATCTGCCCGCCCCGCTTCATCTCTCGACGGATTGCCCCTGCAATCACTGCGTCGTTTGCTTCAATGACGTAAGTTTGGATTGGATAACGTTCAGCGGGAGGCGTCTCGATTACGCTCATGTCCCGGGCGCCGACGAGTGACATATGGAGCGTCCTTGGAATCGGGGTAGCCGAAAGCGTCAGCGCGTCGACACCGGCGGAAAGCTCTTTTATTTTTTCTTTTTGTTTTACGCCAAATCGTTGCTCCTCGTCTACGATCAAAAGGCCGAGGTCCTTGAATTCCACGCGTTTTTGATTCAGGATTGCATGGGTGCCGATCAGGATATCGGTACGTCCGTCCCGTACACGCTCCAATGAAGCTTTTTGTTCCTTTTGTGTCCGAAATCTGCAAATGACGTCCACCGTCGGCCCGAAATTCAGGAACCGTTCCGAAAAAGTCTGGTAATGTTGTTGCGCCAGTACTGTCGTCGGCACAAGTACAGCAACCTGTTTTCCGCCCATGACTGCCTTGAACGCAGCTCGAACGGCAACCTCGGTCTTGCCGAAGCCTACGTCGCCGCAAAGCAGACGGTCCATCGGCACCGGTTTTTCCATGTCTGCCTTGATTTCGCTTACGGCGGAGAGTTGGTCCGGTGTTTCCTCATAAGGGAACGCCTCTTCAAATTCCCGTTGCCAAGGCGTGTCTTCCGCGAAAGCAAACCCGGATGTGCTGCGCCTTTTCGCATACAGTTGGAGCAAATCTTTGGCAATACTCTCCACCGAAGCCTTTGCTTTTGCCTTCGCTCGCTTCCATTCCGCGCCGCCCATCCGTGATAATCGGGGCGTCTCCCCTTCCGCCCCAATGTATTTCTGCAAGAACTGGACTTGATCCGTCGGGACGAACAGCTTGTCGTTCCCGCCGAATTTAATATGGAGGTAATCTCGCTTGACTCCTCCCGAATTTATCGTCTCGACGCCAAGATATTTTCCAATACCATGTACGACATGAACAACATAGTCCCCGGCACGAATTTCACGGAAATGAGAAATCCGCGCATTGCCCCCTGTTTTTGATTGTCGCAGCTTTTTCTTTTGTCGTCCGAAAATATCCCGTTCCGCCAATACGATAAGATTGGATCCCGGAATCTCAAAGCCGCCCGTCAGTGAACCTTCCGCTACTGTCACCGACCGCTCGGAAAGTATATCGGGATTGGGCAACACTACCGATGGTATGTGATGATACGCTAAAAGTTCCCGCATCGAGCCTGTCTTTTTTGCGTCGCCCAAAAGAATCAACACGCGTTGCTTGTCATTCAGCCAATCCCGGACATCCGAGGCGAACAAGTCCATTTGCCTTTGATAAGCGGCTACTGATTTTGTCATGACGCCAACGATTTTCGTCGGTTCCGCTCCATGCACTTTTTGCAGGATCAGTGTCGTATAAATTACATTTAAAGGCCGTGCGGCTTCCAAAAGTTCTTCCCATGTATATTTGTTTTTCTTTGTGGTCGGGTCTTCCTTCACCACCTGAAGCATGGTTTCGCGAAAACGCATCGGTTCGTCAAAGAGCACTGTTCCGTTGCTGTCAAGATAGGAGAGAAACGGTTCCTGTTTGTCCGATGCGCTCGCACCTGCCAGCGGAAGAATACTGGCTTCATTCAAATTCTTGATTGAGCGCTTCGTCATAATATCAAAATCCCGCAGGGAGTCTATTTCATCCCCGAATAATTCAATGCGAATGGGAAACGATGCATTGACTGGGAATACATCGACAATTCCGCCCCGTACGCTGAACTCCCCGACCTTTTCGACCTCGGGCGTGTGTTCATACCCCAGTGTGGACAGCCGACGAAGCAACAAGTCACGTCCAATATCGTCCCCAGGGGCAATATGAAGACTTAATCTTTCAAAGTTTTTTCGCGACATATCCTTTTGCGCTGCCGCCGACGGAAGCGCCAATATGATTACCGATTCTTTTCTGAACAGCCGACCAAGTATCTCCATCCGCCGTGCTGTTAATTCCATGCTTTTCGCTGCTGTCTGAAATGTTACGATGTCGACAGTCGGAAGCTCAACAATCGTCCGTCCTGGCAGCAGAAACTCCAAATCCTGCCGCCATGCATCCAAAGATTCCCGGTCATGGACAAGAATCACGGACGAACGAGGTGTTTTTGTATACGCTGCCGCAAAAACAGCGTGCTTTTGCGCGCCTGACGCCCCGTAAACGAGACTTTGTCCATGTGCTTGCCCGTAACATTCTACCGCCCGGCGAATCGCCTCGTCTTTTTGGATTGCTTCAAATAACGCTTTCATTTCTAATCCAGTCCTATCGTTTCACGCCAAAAGAGGACCGCCGACGCACCGACAGCCCTTCCGTTCCCTTTTATGATTACCGGTTCATTATAGCAAACTTTGCACAGGTTGCATAGAAAAAGAAGATAAAAACCCATGGAAAACAGTTGTCAAACAACGCGGAAAGTATTATGATAGTAAAAATATTTATGATTACACGAGAGAAAGAAGGAATTAGCGTGGCATTTTATTATGACGAACCATCCCATACATTTGGCGAGTATCTTCTCGTTCCGGGATATTCTTCTGAACACTGCGTTCCAGCTAACGTTTCGCTTCGGACGCCTTTGGTGAAGTTTAAAAAGGGAGAAGAACCGGCACTCAGCCTTAATATTCCGATGGTTTCCGCCATCATGCAGGCTGTTTCCAACGATCGTATGGCCATCGCTCTCGCGCAGGAAGGCGGCATGTCATTCATTTATGGCTCGCAGACGCCGGAACAGGAAGCGCAGATGGTACGCCGCGTCAAAAGCTATAAGTCCGGTTTCGTTTCCAGTGATTCGAATATTAAGCCGACGACGACCCTCGGCGAAGTGCTGAAGCTCAAAGCTCAGACGGGACACTCGACCATGGCTGTCACCGAAGACGGAGAGCCGACAGGCAAGTTGCTCGGCATCGTCACCAGCCGCGATTACCGTATTACACGCATGACGATGGACACCCCGGTATCGGAATTTATGACGCCCTTCGACCGTCTCGTATATGCAGATGCTGATCTGACTCTTTCCGAAGCCAACGATATCATTTGGGAATCCAAACTAAATATGCTGCCGCTTGTCGACAAGAATCAGCGTCTGCGCTACATGGTTTTCCGCAAGGATTACACGGACAACAAGGAACATGCATTGGAAATCACGGATGTGCATAAACGTTACCGAGTCGGTGCAGGCATCAACACCCGCGATTACGCTGAACGTGTGCCGTTGCTTATCGATGCGGGCGCGGACGCGCTTTGCATTGACTCGTCAGAAGGCTACTCCGAATGGCAGCGCATTACGCTCGATTATATCCATAAAAATTACGGTCCGGAGATCAAGGTCGGTGCCGGCAATGTCGTCGATGCCGAAGGTTTCCGCTTTCTTGCCGAGGCGGGTGCTGACTTTGTAAAGGTCGGCATCGGCGGCGGCTCAATCTGTATTACCCGCGAAACGAAAGGCATCGGACGCGGGCAGGCCACTGCATTGATTGATGTCTGCAAAGCAAGGGACGACTTCTTTAAGGAGACTGGCGTCTATGTCCCCGTCTGCTCTGACGGCGGCATCGTTCATGACTACCATATTACGTTGGCTCTGGCAATGGGCGCGGACTTCCTGATGCTCGGGCGTTACTTCTCCCGCTTCGACGAAAGCCCGACGGACAAGGTCAAAATCAACGGTACGTTCTACAAGGAATATTGGGGCGAAGGCTCGAACCGTGCGCGCAATTGGCAGCGCTACGACCTCGGCGGCGACCGAAAGCTCTCCTTCGAGGAAGGCGTAGATTCCTATGTCCCTTATGCCGGCCCACTGCATGACAACATTGAGATTACGCTGTCTAAGGTGCGCTCCACGATGTGCAACTGTGGCGCTCTCAGTATCAAGGAATTGCAGGAAAAAGCGAAGCTCACCCTCGTCTCTTCGGTCAGCATCGTCGAGGGCGGCTCCCACGATGTAATCTTGCGCGACAAATTCTCGGCACGGTAATATTTGATACGACAAATTCCC
Organism: uncultured Selenomonadales bacterium; assembly: GCA_947167825.1. Classification (GTDB taxonomy): domain Bacteria; phylum Bacillota; class Negativicutes; order Selenomonadales; family Selenomonadaceae; genus RUG12372. The sequence goes on from CAMVJN010000020.1 coordinate 13,731, forward strand.
TGCGGTGTTCCAATCGGAACAATCCGCAGGGGATTTTTTGCTGCCTTCCGGTATTTTACTTCCACACGCCGATGGTCAACCCGTTCACAAGCGGAACTCTTGCGCCTATCCTCCGCACGGCAATCGCCGCAGCGAGCGTCAGCAGAACGACGCCGACGTAAAACGCCACGGCCAGCGGAGCGGTCATTACAAGACCGGATCGCTCCAGCAAAAAACCAAGATAAGTAATCGCCAATGGGTGCGCCAGATAGACAAAATACGAATGGCGCCCCAGCAATGAAAGCGCGGGCCGCAGCGCGGCAGGCGACGCGTCCGGCGTGAATATCGCAAAGAGGAAGATCGACGCCGCCATGGTGTAGATGACGCCCAGCGGGCAAAGCTGATGCGCGGTATTGATAGCGCCAATAGCGTTGTAACCCCTTACGAGAATCAAATAATAATAGTAGCCAAGCATCGAAGCGAAGGACGCGGCGAAAAACGCCGCAAGCGTCCGGCGCCTGCGCTCCATGAACGCGCGGAACGCGTCGAAATGCACGGCGAGCCAGCCGCCCAGCACAAAGATGAACAGGTAGTGCATAACCCAGTAATTGAGCCGATTGACGGCAAGCGCGCGAAGATACGGATTTTCAATCGCGTAGGCGTTGAAAAGGAAGCTTGACCAATAGTCGAAGGCAATCTGCATCACAAAGAGTGCGGCAAGGCGCGCGGGCGTCATGCGCCGCACGAGCCAGATCCAAAGCGGCATCAGCAGATAAAACCAGAGCAGGATTACCATAAAATAAAGCTGATAACTGCCGAAGCCGAAGAACAGGTATTTTGCCAGCACGTTCAAATGCAGGAGCATCGTATCGCGAAACAGCACCGTGTAATGCAGCATATAAAAAATCGACCAGACGACATAGGGCACGAGCACCGTTCGCGCACGGCGATACAGGAACGCCGGATAGTCAAAGGGCGCATTCAAATCGAGATGGTAAAACAGCCCAAACGCCGAAATGAAGAAAAAGATCGGCACGGCAAACCGCGTCACGATCTCGAAAAGCGCGACAAGCGCAAGATTCGGCGACGGGTTCGAAAGATACTGGGAGCCGACGTGAATGCCGACGACGCCGAGCATCGAAATTCCGCGCATGTATTCAATTGCGGGGATACGAGGCTTTGTCATCTCTCCCGCCTCACCGCGAAAGAATAAATTCGATATGCACGTCCGCCGTCAGCGACAGTGTCCCCGCTTCAAGGGGCGTCGACTCCGCCGCCGCGTCCATGCTTTTCATCATCATCATGCCGTTGCTTTGACGCGGCTGGAACATGCCCGTGTTTTCCGTCACATGATGAACGCCGACGATGGACTTGCCGAGAGCGTGGGCGATGGCGTCCGCCTTGTCCCGCGCGTCTTTTACCGCGCTCTCCAGCGCACGCCTCCGCATGCCGTCGGTGTCGCGAATCGAAAAGTCCAGCGAGCGGACAGTGTTCGCTCCGCTGGCCAACGCCGCGTCAACCACGTCGCCCGCGAGCGCCACGTTGCGCACTTTGACACGAATCGTGTTTGACGCGGTATATCCGATAATAACGCCGCGTTCGTTTCTTTCACGGCTGTATTCGGGACTGAAGTTGTAATCCTCTGTCTTTATATCCTTATCCTCAATGCCGAGTGCGGCAAGCGCATTGCGGATTGCCGTCGCCTTCGCCGCGTTTTCCTGCTGCGCCTCCCCCGCCGTTTCGGCACGCGTGACTATGCCAAGCGTGACCGCCGCCTGATCAGGCGTTCCCTGCACCATACCGCTGCCGCTGACGGACAAAATCGGCAAATCAGGCTCCGCCGCCGCACAATCCGTCATCGGCGCGAAAAACGCACAGCAAAGCAGCATTGCCGCCGGGAAAAATCTCGTTTTCATCGCAATCGTCTCCTTCCCAAACAAAAATATTATAACGCCTTTGTTCAAATTTTGCCAACGGCAAAATTTCCCCTGTATGCGTTTCGACAAGGCGTGAATATGTCTTGTCATAACGCCTTTGTTCAAATTTTGCCAACGGCGTAAAGAAGGATTTGGGCAAAAAAAGAAGAATATTGTCAAGAGAGAAACCTATCAAAAAAAGGAGGCAAATAACATGGCGGAGAAAAAAGTTTACACAGAAACTGAGATTGAAGAAATCGCTGAAAAAGCTTCACAGACGGCGATGGAGCACTTCAAGCACGGGCTGAACTGCGGCGAGTGCGTGTTTCAGGGCTATCTGGAGCAAAAGACAACGGATTATCCACCGGAGGTCGTGGCGCTGGTCTCGGGCATGGGCGGCGGAATGGGATTCACGAAGCACACCTGCGGCGCGGTAAACGCCGGCATGTGCGTAATCGGCAGCCGCCATGGACGGAAGAACCCGTTTGCGAAGGAATCCTTCGAAGACCGCGTTGACGAGCTGCACCATGAGGGCACGGGCGTCTACCCGCGGCACGGCGAATATATCCGTAAATGTATTGCCGAATTTGGCACCATTGAATGCCGCGACCTCTGTTTCCCATTTGACGAGTCGACGCCGGAAGGCAAGAAGGACCGCGCGCGCAACTGCAAGAAGATCATCGGCTGGTGCGCGAAGGAAGCGACGAAGGCCGCTTTGAAGGAGTAACAATATGGCGAAACGAATTTTGATCGTCGGCGGCGTAACGGGAGGCGCTTCCGCAGCCGCCCGTCTTCGCCGCCTCGATGAGAGCGCCGAGATCGTGATTTTCGAGCGCGGCCCGCACGTCTCGTACTCGAATTGCAGCCTGCCCTATTTTTTGAGCCGCGTCGTACCGGACAGCGGCAGCCTCTTAATGGTCACGCCGGAGCGATTCAAAAAACAATACAATATTGAAGTCCGTGCGGAAACCGAAGTGACGTCCATCGACCGCGCAGCGAAAACAATCCGCGTGAAGCGGCATGCCGACGGCACAGAATCCACGGAGCGCTACGACGTGCTTATTCTTTCGCCCGGCGCGGAGCCGATCCGTCCGAAGAGCATCAAAGGCGTCGACCGTGAAAACGTGTTCACCGTCCGCAGCGTAGCCGATATCGAAAAGCTCGACGCCTGGCTCGCCGCCCGCGACGCAAAGGACGTGGCGGTGGTCGGCGGCGGCTTTATCGGATGCGAAGTCGCTGAAAACCTTCGCGAAAGTAAACGAAATGTCGCTCTGATTGAGGCCATGCCGCAAATCATGGCGCCCTTTGATTTCGACATGGCGCAGATTTTGCACAAGGAAATGCTCGATCACGGCGTCACGCTCATCCTGAAAGACGGTGTGAAGCGAATCGGCGAAAAAGAGATCGAGCTTGCCAGCGGGCGCACGATCAAAGCGGAGGCGACGGTGCTCGCCATCGGCGTTCGCCCGGAAACGGAGCTTGCGAAAGCCGCGGAACTTGAAATCGGCGACACGGGCGGAATCCGCGTCAATCATAATTATCAGACCAGCGATCCTTCCATCTATGCAGTTGGCGACGCCATCGAAGTCTTTCATCGTCTCACGCGCAAATGGACGCGGCTCGCGCTGGCATGGCCCGCCCAAATGCAGGGCCGCGCCGCCGCCGACCACATATGCGGCCTCTCCCATCGCTCGAAGGGCGTCATCGGCTCGTCGGTGCTCCGCGTTTTCAATCTGTACGCCGCCTGCACCGGGCTGTCGGAGCGCGCGGCGAAGGAGGCGGGCATTCCCTGCGAATCGGCTTGCGTCATTCCCGCAGACAAGGTCAGTCTGATGCCAGGCAGCGCGCCGATTCACCTGAAGCTCGTTTTCGAGACTCCCACAGGACGGATTCTCGGCGCGCAGGCCATTGGAAAGGATGCAGCGAATCGCCGTATTGATGTAATTGCCGCGCTGATTTCCATGGGCGGTACGCTGGACGACCTAAAAGAAACGGAGCTTTGCTATGCGCCAGTGGTTGGCACGGCAAAGGACGCCGTCCACATGGCGGCGCTGGTCGGGTTGAACCTGCTTGACGGACGCTTCCGCCAGGTTCCGGTCTCGGCGGTACGCAGCCTTGTCGAAAGCGGCGCCTGCATCGTGGACGTGCGCGAAAAAGGAGAATATGCCGCAAGTCATCTGAAAAACGCGATCAACATTCCCTTGAGCGAGCTTCGCGGGCGTATGGACGAAATCCCCAAAAATCGCCCTGTATATCTCCATTGCCGTTCCAGCCAAAGAAGCTACAATGCGATTATGGCGCTGCAGCAGCACGGCTTCGGCAACGTGGTAAACATCGCGGGTTCTTATCTTGGCATTTGCCTGTACGAATACGCCCAGGACATCCTCGAAGGAAGAGAAAAAATCGTAACTGCATACAATTTTAATTAACCATCGCAATTTAAAAAGGAGGCGCGAATTTGCGTCTCCTTCTTTTCAAGGCTTTAGCCAGTTGAGCGAAGCGAAACAGAGAACCACCCGCTAT
>CAMVJN010000021.1 GCA_947167825.1 uncultured Selenomonadales bacterium
CGCCGGATCTCTCGCTGAACATTTCCCGCGAGCTTTTGCAGCAGAGCCGCGAGCTGAAGGTCATCGGCAAGAATCTCGAAAAGACGGTGCTGAAAGCCCTCGAAAAAATGCTGGACAAAGACCGCGAGAAGTACGAGAAATTCTGGGCGGAGTTCGGCAAGTCGCTGAAAATCGGCATTTACAACACGATCTACGTGGCGGGCGACGCGAAGGAGAAGCTGAAAGACCTCGTGCTGTTCCCAAGCTCGAAGGAAGAAAAGCTTGTCACGCTGAAAGAGTACAAAGAGCGGATGCCGGAGAGCCAAAAGAAGATTTATTACGCGACCGGCAAGGATAAGGCCATCATCGAGGCGTTGCCGCAGATGGAGCTTTTGCGCGAGAAGGGGCTCGAAGTCCTCTTCTGCACCGACCCGGTGGACGAGTTCGCCATCGAGGCGTTGCATGACTATGACGGCAAGGAGTTCCAGTCCATCGCCCGCGGCGATCTCGACCTTGGCGACGCGGAGTCCGAGACGGTCAAGAAGGAAACCGAGGACATCGCGAAGAAGAACGATGATCTCATCAAGGACATCAAGGAAACGCTGGGCGACAAGGTGGCGGACGTCAAAGTGTCCCACCGCCTGAAAACCAGCGCGGTCTGCCTCGTCGCCGACGAGCAGGGGCCGAGCCTTTCCATGGAGCAGACCTTCGCCGAAATGGACAATCCGCTGTTCAAGGCGAAGCGCATCCTCGAGCTGAACCCGCACCACGATCTTTTCGGGCGGCTGCAAAAACTCCACGAGGCGGGCAAGGACAACCAAGATTTCAAAGATTACTGCGATTTGCTCTACACGCAAGCATTGCTGATTGAGGGGATCCTGCCTGAAAATCCGGTGGATTTCGCGAACAAAGTGGCCAAATTGATGGCAAAGTAACAAGCAAGGAACGGAAGAAAGAGTCGACAGAACGGAACATGAGGTTTCGGACTGCCGACTTTTTCGTTTTGATTAAATTGCGGTTAAATCTTGTTTTTTTCGTTGCAATTTCCGTGACGTTGTGCTATCCTACGCTAAGAACAAAGATAATATCCTTTTGGGAGTTATACTTGCTTGGACTTGCGGTCATCATTAAAGAAACGTCTGCTTAGATCTTTTTCGGACTGAGACAGAAAGGCTTTTTGCACGGGAATTTTTTGCGCCTTTCGGTCTTTGCCGGAAGGCGTTTTTTATAGCCGTGTTCCTTTATTGTTTATTATGGGGAGGGGTTATGATGAAAAAATTTTGCAGCTTCTTTGTGGACAACATGGCGATTCTGATTATTTTGATCTCCATCTTGGGCGCGGCGGTTCCCGCTTCGTTGACTTGGGTAGGGCCTCATGTGCCATGGATGCTCGGCGTCGTGATGTTCGGCATGGGCATGACCTTGAAGTTTGAGGATTTCCATATGCTGGCGAAACGTCCCTGGGAGGTCGGAATTGGCGCGTTGGCACAGTTCACGTTGATGCCTTTGATTGCATGGATGCTGGTCAAAGTCTTTGCGCTGCCGCCGGATATCGCTATCGGGGTCGTGTTGGTTGGCACCTGCCCGGGCGGCACCGCGTCGAATGTTATCACTTATCTTGCGAAAGGCGATGTTGCACTGTCTGTCGCGATGACGATGACGACGACGCTTCTTGCCCCCTTGGTGACGCCGTTCCTGACTTGGGTATTGGCTGGTGCATGGGTAGATATTTCTCTCGTTGCGATGATGAAGTCGATTGCGATGATGGTTCTCTGCCCAGTAATTGCCGGTTTGCTGGTAAATCATTTCGCCGGGAAGTTTGTTGAAAAATTCCTGCCGGTGCTGCCATTGATTTCAGTTATAGCTATCGCCCTTTTGGTTGGCGGCGTTGTTGCACTGTCGGCGGAAAAGCTGTTCGCACATGGAGTGCTTATTTTCCTTGTTGTGATTTTGCATAACGGCTTTGGTCTTCTGTGCGGATATGCTTTGGCAAAAGTGTTCCACCTGCCCCCCGCGAAGGCGCGCGCTGTCGCCATCGAGGTTGGTATGCAGAATTCCGGGCTGGCCGCATCGTTGGCTGTTATGTATTTCAATCCATTGGCGGCTGTGCCGGGGGCGATTTTCAGCTTGTGGCACAATGTGTCCGGTTCGTTTCTTGCGAATTATTTCGTGCGGAAGGATGCGCGCGGGGATAGCGAGATGATGGATGCTGGTTCGGCGGCATGAATTGAAATTTCCTTCATATAGCAAATATAGATAAAAGGAGATAAAAACGATGAGGGTATTGCGTACCATTCAGGAAATACAAGCGTTTTCCAAAACGGCGAAGGATGCGGGCAAGAGTATTGGACTTGTACCGACAATGGGGGCTCTCCACGAAGGTCATCTGACGTTGATGCGCCGCGCACGACAAGAAAACGACGTGGTGATTGCGTCGGTGTTCGTGAATCCGACGCAGTTCGGTCCGAACGAAGATTTTGATGCGTATCCGCGCCGCTTCGAGAAGGATTGCAAAAAGCTGGAAACAGTGCCAGTAGACGCGGTATTCCACCCGGAACCGAAGGAAATGTATCCCGAAGGTTATTGCACTTATGTGAATGTCGAGGGCGATATCACGAAGAAGCTTTGCGGCGCACAGCGCCCTGGCCATTTTCGCGGCGTCGCGACGGTGGTGACGAAGCTAATGAATCTTTCCCGCGCTGACCGTGCCTATTTCGGACAGAAGGACGCGCAGCAAGTGGTAGTGGTCAAGCGGTTCGTCTCCGACCTGAACATTCCCACCGAGGTCGTGATGGTTCCGATCGTGCGCGAGGAGAGCGGCCTGGCACGAAGTTCGCGCAACCAATACCTTTCCGATACGGAAAAGGAGGCGGCGCTGGTGCTTTCGCGCAGTCTTCGCAAGGGAAAAGAGGCATTCGAAAGCGGCGAGAAGGGCGTCGAGTTGCTGAAGAAAATTGTCCGCGATGAGATTGAGACAGAGCCGACGGCGGTCATCGACTATGTGGACATCTATTCCTTCCCGGCGCTTCTGCCGATCGAGGAAGTTAAGGAGCCGGCGCTTCTTGCGATTGCAGTGAAAATCGGGAAGACACGTTTGATCGACAATATGATTTTAGGGGAGTGAGCGCGATGTTTTTGAATCTTTTCAAGTCAAAAATACACCGTGCGAGGGTCACGGAAGCGAATCTCAATTATATGGGCAGCATCACCATCGATGAAGAGTTGATGGCAAAGGCGCACATCCTGCCGAACGAACGCGTGCAGGTGGTGGACAACAACAACGGCGCGCGGCTGGAAACGTATGTGATTCCCGGACCGAAAGGCTCCGGCGTAATCTGCCTGAACGGTGCGGCGGCACGTTGCGCCCAACCCGGTGATACGGTCATCATTATGGCCTACGCTTGGATGGACGAGGCGGAAGCGAGAAGCTGGAAGCCTACGGTGGTCATGGTGGATGAGAATAATCATGCGGTTGAAGTGCGCGATGTCGAATATCATGGGCAGACAGAATAAAAAATCGGGCGGGGGATTGAGTTCCCCCGCTTTTTGTTATGATGCATGAAAAAATGAATGTTTGATTGCAAGGCAGCACTCAATCGTGTAAAATTAAAATAAGCATGCATAAAAAGATAATAGTAATAGGAAATATGAAAAGATTTTCTGTTACGGGAGAGTGTAGAATGGGAATCAAGAGAAAAGTCGCTGACAAATCGTCGACTCCGGATTTAGGCGAGAATAAGTTACAGGATATTTTGCATTCGATGGTGGCGAACATCGAGGGCAGCAAGTCGCAGCTTTTTGACGTTTACGAGGCGGCACGGCATGAGGTGGAAGTGAGCAAGGCCAATCTCGAAGAAGTTCGCCGCCAGACACTGGAGGTCATCGAAGAGGTCGATGAACTGACGAAGGAAGAACAGAAAGAAAAACAGAAGCTTGTCTATGTCAGTTCCCACTATTCAGAAGAACAAATTCATGCGGCGTATGAGTCTGTGAAGGACGTTCAGGTGCGGCTGGGAATAGCGCGGGAACGTGAACAGCAGCTCCGCCAGCTCAGAAATCGTTTGGAAACACAGCTTGCGCATTTCCAAAAAACTGTACAGGGTGCGGAAAGGTTGGCAATGCGTATTAGCTCGATGTTGAATTTCTTGAGTTCGTCGTTAAGTGACGTGGTGTCGCAGATGGAAGCGGCTTCAAAGAACAAGTTCCTGAGTGCGGCAATCATTCGGGCACAGGAAGAGGAGCGGTTGCGAGTTTCGAGGGAAATCCACGACGGCCCCGCGCAGGATATTGCCAATGTGCTTTTTGAAACGTCAATCTGCGAACGGTTGATGGATTTGGACAAAGATGAGGCGAAAGAGAGTTTACAGACGCTTCGCAGGCATTTGAAGGAATGCTTATCCGATATTCGTCAGGTGATTTTCAATCTGCGTCCGATGGCTCTCGACGATCTCGGTCTTGTGGCGGCAGTGGCGCAATTCGTGCATCAGCTTCACGAACGAGGCTTGGTATCGGTTTCGATGACAGTGGAGGGGATCGAGGCTCCGCTGGACGCCCATGTAAAGGCGGCCCTCTTCCGTATCATCCAAGAATCCTTGAGCAACATTGCACATCATGCGGAGGCAAAGAGTGCATCTCTTCGTATGTTGTATACGGACGCGGCGGTTTCTATTTTGATTGAGGACAACGGCAAAGGGTTCGACACGGAGAGCGCGATGGAGCATGACGCTTCAGAAAACGGTCATTTCGGGCTTCTCGGTATGCGGGAACGGGCAATGATCATCGGGGCGCAGTTTGTAATTACCTCAAAAAAAGGCCAAGGAACTCGGGTTCATGTGCGATTCCCATTGAAACCGGAAAATGCGCCGCAGGAATCTTCGCAAGAGGCGGCACAACGCAAGCGCTTGCCAAGAAAACGCGTTTTGCATGAAGCGCCGCCTTTGGAAGACGAACTGACTGCGGAAGTTATGGCGGCAGGAAAAGAAGCGACAGAGAATGAAGTTGCGGAAAGCGTGTCTGCCGAAGGAGAACAACAAGACGCATGAACGACGCAGATAGAGCGCCACTGGCGGCGGCAATGAAAGCGTACGCAGCAAGCGGCGCTCTTGCTTTTCATACGCCGGGACATAAGCAAGGACTCGGCGCGCATCAGTTTCTTCGTGATTTTGTGACAAGGGAAGGATTGCGTGCTGAAGTGTCGTTGGCGGACGAATTAGATGACCTGCATCGTCCGGAAGGGTGTATTAAGAGCGCGCAACAGCTGGCAGCACGGCTTTGGTGTGCTGACGAAGCGTTTTTCATGGTCAACGGCACGACAGAAGCAATACATACGATGATGTTGGCAGCGCTGTCGCCGGGGGACGTGATAATCGTGCCGCGCAATGCGCATCGTTCTGTCGTTGGCGGGCTTGTGCTTTCGGGGGCATGTCCCGTCTATATTTTGCCGGAACAGGATAACATACTCGGCATTGCTCACGGAGTGACAGCGGAAACAGTGAGCCAAGCGCTCGCGAAGCATCCGACGGCGAAAGCGGTTTTGGCGGTTTATCCGACATATTACGGTGTGGCGTCGGAACTTTGCGGGATTGCTCAAGCGGCTCATGAAAAAGGCGTACCGCTGATTGTGGACGAAGCGCACGGTGCGCATTTGCATTTTTCGGACGAGCTCCCTCCCGACGCGCTTTCCTGCGGCGCAGATCTTGTTGCGCAGAGTACGCATAAGTTGCTTGGGGCGATGACGCAGGCGTCAATGCTTTTCAGAAAAGGAAATCGTGTTCCTGCGGAGCGCGTAAACCGAGCGGCGTCTTTGCTTGCCACGACAAGCCCGAATTACCTTTTGATGGCGTCCCTGGATATTGCACGGCTTCAGATGGAGGAAGAAGGCGAAAGACGCGTTGCACGTGCAGTTCGGCTTTCGGAGGAACTTCGCACAGCAGTGAATGATTTGCCGGGGCTTTGGTGCTTTGGCAGAGAACGTATGGGATATCCCGGTGCGTCTGCGCTTGACGTAACTAAGCTCACGGTCAATGTGTCGGGGTTGGGATTGTCCGGCGAGAAAGCAATGCGAATTTTGCGTCAAAAAAAAATTCAGGCGGAACTCGCGGACGCACGGAACGTGCTTTTTGTCGTTTCTATGGCGGACACGGAACGGGAAACGGAACGGCTTTTCGCAGCGTTGGAGGAGCTTTCGTTGGAAAATGCAGAAAAAGGGATTGCGCCGCTTTTGTCAGTGACGGCGCCACCGAATTTGGCAACAGCGCTGACTCCGCGGGAAACATTTTATGCGGCGCGGGAGCCCGTGCCTCTGGAGAGGGCGGCGGGACGAATCGCGGCAGAGGAAATCACATTTTATCCGCCGGGGATTCCGGCAATCATTCCCGGAGAACGGATTGACGAGGACGCTGTCGGATATTTGCAGGAAATGACGAGAATGGGCATGAAAGTGACGGGGGCGAAAGATGTGTCGCTTTCGACAATTTGCGTAGTGAAATAGGGGGAAGCATGGACAAAAAAGGAAAGTTGATTATTTTGGAGGCGGGGGATGCCTCGGGCAAGGCAACGCAGACAAGATTTCTTTACGAGCGCCTTTTGAATGAAGGGCGCGACGTGACGCGGGTTTCATTTCCCGATTACGGTTCCGATTCGTCAGCCTTGGTCCGCATGTACCTTCGGGGCGATTTTGGCGCGCAGGCGGCTGGTGTGGATGCCTATGCGGCGTCGGCGTTTTTCGCAGTGGATCGCTACGCATCGTTCCATACGAAATGGGGGGAGGAATACCGACGTGGCGGCATAATCCTTTCTGATCGCTATACGACCTCGAATCTCGCCCATCAGGCGGTGAAACTTGTCAATGAAAAAGCCCGGCATGAATATTTTTCATGGCTGGAGGATTTTGAATATGTTCGGCTCGGATTGCCGCGTCCGGATCTCGTCGTATTTCTCGATATGCCGCCCGAAATCAGCGACCGTTTATTGGCGGCGAGGGCGAAAGAGACGGGCAAAGCGGATATCCATGAAAAGGACAAAAACTATTTGCACCGTGTCCATGACGCATACGCGGAAGTCGCAAAGCTGTTCGGCTGGACGCGTATTGTCTGTGGCAACGGCGCGACGCCGAGAAGACCGGAAGAAATAGCCGAGGACGTTTACCGCGCGGTTTTTCCCGTTCTTGACGTGAAGAGGACGGACGCTTATGATTAAGGAAGTTCTTATTGTCGAAGGCAAAATGGACGTTCTGGCGGTTGGGCGCGCGGTGGAAGCAGATTGCATCATTACCGACGGTTTTCGCCTTTCGCCCCGGACGTTGGAAAGTATCCGGGACGCTTACCGGCGGAGAGGGATTATCATATTGACTGATCCCGATCCTGCAGGGGAGAGGATTCGGTTGTTTTTGTCGAAAAAATTTCCAGAAGCAAAGCACGCGTTCGTTCCGAAAGAGGACGCCACGGCAAACGACGATATTGGTATCGAGCAGGCTTCACCGGAGGCAATACGCATTGCATTGGAAAAAGTGAGGACGCTGGACTGGCATCCCGTCAATCGTTTCAAGGCGGCAGATTTGATTTCGTCAGGGCTTTCCGGGAGCGAAATGGCGGCGGCTCGTCGCGCGCGTATCGGCGCAATGCTTGGCGTCGGCTGTGCGAACGCCAAGACATTTTTGAAACGGCTCAACCATTACGGCGTGACGCAGGAGGAATTTTCCGCTGCGCTTGCGGAATTGGATAAGGAGGCAAAGGGATGCTGACCCCGCAGATTGCCGACAAGGGCGTAACAAAACATATATTGAGAGCATTTGATTTACATGCGTCGCGGCGGCTTGGACAAAACTTCCTGATTTCCCCGGGCGTTGTACGCGCTGTCGTCGAAGCGGCAGGAATCGAAACTGGCGATCTGGTATTGGAAATAGGCCCTGGCATCGGTACGTTGACGCAGGGACTCCTTGAGGCAGGCGCGAAGGTCACGGCGGTTGAGCTTGACAAAAAATTACCCGCTGTTTTGGCAGAGACCTTGCGGGGCTATGAGCATTTGAACATCGTGCAGGGAGATATCCTGAAAACAGATATTCCGGCGCTGATGGGAGACAAGCCTTTCAAAGTCGCCGCGAATCTTCCCTACTATATAACAACGCCGATCCTGCTCTCACTTTTGGAGCAAAATCTTCCGATTACGCATATCGTCACAATGGTGCAGAAGGAAGTTGCCGAGCGCATGACGGCGAGTCCCGGCGGTAAAGATTATGGCGCGCTTTCCGTGGCGGTGCAATATTATACGGAGCCGGAAATCGTGCTGGATGTTCCGCCGTCGTGCTTTTTTCCCGCGCCGGAGGTCGACTCTGCGGTAATCGCCTGCACGCTCAGAAAGACGCCTGCGGTTGCGGTGAAAGACGACAATCTTTTTTTTCGCGTAGTCAAGGCGTCCTTCGGCCAAAGGAGGAAGACTCTTTCCAACGCATTGAAGCCTTTGGGGGTTCCGAAGGAAAAGATTGAAAGCGCGCTTCGCAACGCAAAAATTGATGCTTCGCGTAGAGGCGAGACTTTGTCCCTGGCGGAATTCGCCGCTATTGCAGACGAATTGGTGAATTGATTTCAAAATTCCTTGTTCGTTGAAGCCTGTTGGTGTAAAATAATGCCGTTCAATTTATAGCAATTTGGAGGGTTCGTTTTGGTCAGAGTAAGAACACGCTTTGCCCCCAGTCCGACGGGGTATATGCACATCGGGAATTTGCGCACGGCGCTTTATGCATATCTTTTCGCGAAGGCGAAGGACGGGGATTTTTTGCTCCGTATCGAGGACACGGATCGCGCGCGCTATGTTGCCGACGCGGTGAAATTCATTCAGGACACGTTGTCGGCGGCGCATATCATTCCTGACGAGGGGCCGGACATTGGCGGCGATTGCGGCCCGTATGTCCAGAGTGAACGCATGGACATTTACAAGAAATACGCGGAGGAACTGATCGAAAAAGGCTTCGCTTATCGTTGTTTCTGCTCCTATGAGGACGCGAAGGACGGCGAAGAAAAGGCTTTCGGCGGCTATGGGCGTCATTGCCGCGATCTTTCGCCGGAGGCGATTGAGCGGCATCTTGCGAACAGCGATCCTTATGTCATTCGACAGAAAATGCCGCTGACCGGCACGACGACTTTTTTCGACGTGGTGCATGGGAATATCACGATCGAGAACAGCGAGCTTGAGGACCAAGTGCTTTTGAAACGCGACGGAATGCCGACGTACAATTTCGCCAATGTCATCGATGATCACTTGATGAATATCTCCCATGTCATTCGCGGTACGGAGTTCATTACCTCGACGCCGAAGCATGTGCAGCTTTACCAGGCATTTGGTTGGGAGCCGCCGGTTTTTGTGCATCTCGCGCCTGTTATGGGCAAAAACAGAGACGGCTCTGTCTCGAAGCTGTCGAAGCGCCACGGTGCGACCAGTTTTGCAGAGCTTGTCGACGCAGGCTATTTGCCGGAGGCCATTACCAATTATGTTGCATTGCTCGGCTGGAGCCCGAAGTCTGAACAGGAAATTTTCACGATGGAGGAAATGGCGAAAGTATTTTCCCTTGAAGGCTTGAGCAAGTCGCCCGCCGTATTTGATTACGCGAAGCTCGATTGGTTCAACGGTGAATATTTCAAGGCAATGAGCGACGAGAAATTTGCCGCCGTCGCGCTGCCTTTCGCGGGCGAGTTGACGGACGAAGTGAAGCCGAAATGGCCGTATCTGGCCGCGATCCTTCGTACACGCGTGTCTCGCTTCGGCGAGATATCGGACAAAATTGCTTTTTTCCGAGAACTGCCGGAGTACGGCGTCGACCTTTTCCCGAACAAGAAGAACAAGGTTACACCGGAGCTGGCCGCGACGATCTTGCCCGCAGCGAAGGATGCTCTCTCGAAGGTGCAGAACTGGACGCCGGAGACTATTGACGCTGCGCTGCATGGCTATATCGACGAAAGCGGGCTGAAGCTTGGCACGGTCATGTGGCCGCTTCGCATCGCGCTTTCTGGACAGAAAGTGACGCCCGGCGGAGTTACCGAGCTTTTGTATCTTTTGGGAAAGGAAGAATCTTTGGCGCGTATCGGCAAGGCTGTTTCCCTGCTTTGAAATTCTCTTGCGGCAGCGAAAGCGCGGCAATTCACCTGCCGCGCTTTTCTTTTGCGCTGATTTGATGTAGAATTAAGAAAGCATTTGATAAAGAAGGTTGGTTTCAGTCGGCGCGGTTTGTTTTTGGATGCCGACGGTTCGGAGGTTTCAATGATTCGGATTTTGTTTATGTTGCTGTTCCTGCTTGGGACGTTTTTGCAACAACCCGCGGAAGCAGCGCCGACGGCGTTTAGCGAGAAGGCGGCGAAGCTATCCGGGATTACGGCGGTGCGCATGGCCGGATCGATGGAAAGGCTTCGCATCGTACTCGACGCGAACAAGGAAGTCGATTATTCGGTGATGGTATTGACCAATCCGTCGCGCGTCGTCGTCGACCTGCATGGCGCTTGGCTCAGTCCGAACGTTGCGCGGGAGACGGCGATTGAGAGCCGGTTTGCGAGCAAGGTGCGCGTGGCGCAGTTCAACGAAAATACAGTTCGTGTCGTCGTTGAGACGGAAATGGGCAAAGGCCAGTACGATGTGTTTTCTATTGAAGGCGGCGCAATCCCGTACCGAGTTGTGATGGATTTCGGTAAGGTCGGCAGGGCAAAGGACGATTCCCATGGCGGAAGCATCACCGACGATCGGGTGGGGACGGAAGGCGCCTCCACAGAGGTGAAACCAGCAGAGGAAAAGGACGGAACGGAAACGGGCGTCGGCAAGACGGAGCCGGAAAAAGATGAGACAATAGCGGAAGGGACGGAGAAAGCCAAGGAACGCCCCAAGCCGACGGATGGCAAGGACAGCGACAAAAAAACGGACGAGGAGAAAAAAACGGACGAAGACGTGGAAAATCTTTCGGAGGAAATTGTGTTTTCGCCGGGAATCAAAGGCAAGACAATCGTCATCGATCCCGGCCACGGCGGCGAGGACTCCGGCGCCATCGGGCCGTCCGGCGTGACGGAAAAGAGCATCACGCTTCAGATCGCGAAGGAAGTCGAGAAGATGCTCAAGGATGCGGGCGCGAAGGTTGTCATGACGCGCACGACGGATACCGAGGTTTCGCCGAAGCACCGGCAGGCGACGGATGTGGACGAGCTTCAGGCGCGTTGCGATGTGGCGAACAAAGCGAAAGCGGATATATTCATCTCGATTCATATGGATTCCTTCACGAGCCGTGAAGCTTCCGGTACCACCGGATACTATTACATCAAAGGCTCTGCGGCGAGCAAAAAACTGGCCGCCGCAATCCAGTCGAATCTTGTCGGGCAGCTTAAGACGACAAGTCGGGGCGTCAGGACATGCAAGTTTTACGTCGTTCGGCATACGAAAATGCCCGCGACTTTGATCGAGGTAGCATTCGTCTCGAACCCGAAAGAGGAAAAACTGCTGACCTCGAAAAAAGGCGTGCAGAAGGCGGCCATTGGCATTGTAAACGGAATCTCCGAATTCTTTGGAGAATAAAAATTTTGTCTTCTTTTTTGGGAAAAGTGACACCCGCAGGGCGTCGGATGAGTTCGTGCAACGTCATGCCCGATACAAGCGAGGCAGTTTGAGAACCTCACCCGCCGCTTCTTGGTCCTTTCATCCAAGAAGCGGGTAAGATGTCCTAGCCAAAAACAGTCATTATATATCATCATAATTAAAAGAAAGGAATTTTGTTATGGAACTCGAAAATACGGCAAAACAGAAACTGGAAGAACTGCAAAAGGCAGTACAGGAGGAAGCAGAGAAGCGTAAAAAGCAGATGATGAAGCGGGAAATTCCGGTGCGGCGCACGCTGAAGAATGCGTTGGCGACTTTGACGCGGCAGGAGTTGGACGATATCCGCTACAATGTCGGCTTGTCGAGAACCAGTGGCATGAACAAGGCGGAATTGATCGAAAATCTGTGTCCGGCGATTGTGGAGTTTTCCCGCACTTGGTTCGTTTCGCTTCTCGATGAGCAGTATCAGGCGTTCCGTCATTTGGTATCGAAAAAAGGTGTCTCGACGGAGTTCCGCACGGACGAAGCTCGGCTCGATTATTTTCAGAGCCTTGGCTTGGCGATCAGCGGCGCGCACAAAGGGAAACCTGCTTGGTACCTGCCGAAGGAAATCATGGAAGAATTTCAGCAGCTCGACAAAAACCAAGCGTTCCAGAAGGCTGTGGAGATGAACACCGACGTTTTCCGCGTTGCGGCTGGATTGCTGTTTTATTATGGCGTGATGGACTATGATCGCCTTTTCGCGAAGGTTCGGCAGCATTTGGAACTGGCGACGGAGGAAATCAGCTTTTCGGACTTCATGAAAATCATGTTCAACGGCTCGTGCTGGCAGACTAACGTTCGTACCGCCGAACGTGTTGCCTATTACTGCACGGTGATGGACCCCGCGAAGACGATGGAGGCGCAGGAAAAAATCGGCGTCGGCTTTGCAAAGCTGTCCTACGGACAGGTCTACGACGCAGGCGAGGAAAACTATATCGAGGCGACGAACGAATACAAAGGACTGGCACAATTCTTCATGGCGGCATACAAGATGGACGTGCTGCGCGCGGCGGAGGTCGTCGGGCAGATCACCATTCTTTTGCAGAACGGCGGCGAAATGAAGGACGTGCTCGCCTATATTGAAAAACTTGGGAAACCGGGAAACGAGAAAGAAATGGAGGTGCTGTCTCCGCTCTTGATCGGTTTCCATCAATCGCTCCGTATGTGGAAACTCAAAGGGTACACGCCAACGGAAATCGTCACGGGCAAACTTGACCCCGAAGGCGGCGACATAATATCCTTCGAGGCAGCGCGTCGCAAAAAAGCAAAGGTAGGCAGGAACGATCCGTGTCCTTGCGGCAGCGGCAAGAAGTACAAAAACTGCTGCATGAGGAAGGATATGGGCGAAGAATAAAGTTTTTCTTGCTTTTTTCGTTGTGATACCCTATAATATTTCATGCGGTGCAACAAGCATCGCTTTGATTCCTTGATAGCTCAGTCGGTAGAGCAATCGGCTGTTAACCGATCGGTCGCAGGTTCGAGTCCTGCTCAAGGAGCCATGGCGCGTTGGTCAAGTGGTTAAGACACCGCCCTTTCACGGCGGTTTCATGGGTTCGAATCCCGTACGCGTCACCAGATTATCAGAGCCGCCTTTTGTATAGGCGGCTTTTTTCATAGAGGGCGAAGGAGAGAGGCGGAATGCCCGAAGGAGAGAATACGTCCCGTCTAGCGGCGCGGCAGGCTGTGCTTGCGCGAAATGCGGACTGGATGCGGGACTATATGAAGTCCTTTTACAATGAGGACGAGGAAATCCAGCATGCGATGCTGATGAAAGAAGCGCACACGGGACGGGTGCGGTCCATCATTCGCGACCTTGCCCTGCACCTCGGGCTGTCTGCGGAGGACGTGGCTCTAGCGGAAATCATGGGATTGCTGCACGACGTCGGGCGATTCAGGCAGTTTACTGTCTATCGGACTTTCAAGGATCATTTGTCGGAGGATCATGCGGCGGCGGGCCTGAAGCTGATGGAGGAACACAGGCTGCTGGACGGGCTTTTGCCGTGGGAGCAGTCCCTTGTCCGGTTCGCCGTCCTTTGGCACAACAAGAAGGTAATTGCGCCTGCTCCGGACGATTGCCACCTTGGTTTCGCGAAAATGCTTCGGGATGCGGACAAATTAGACATCTATCATGTATTGGAGCCATTTCTCCCGTCGGAGGACGGCAGCGGCGTCAGTCCGAACTTCATCGAGAAATTCGTGGAAGGTGTGCAGTGCGACTACACGATGGTGGGCACGGAGGACGACAAGAAGCTGGTCCGGCTGATGTGGGTCTATGACGTTTATTTTGCGTGGACGCTGCAGCGCATTGAGGAGCGCGGATATATCGAGAAGCTCGTTCGCTGCCTGCCAAAGGGAGAGAAGGTGGAGATAGGCGTTGCGCGGCTTCGGGAATATGAGAGGCAGAAGTTGGCGGAAACGGACAACGCAGGATTTCATAGCTCGCACGAATGTGAAAATATGAGGGAGATGTAGGGGATGGCAGAGAAAAATACGGCGATGGCCGCGAATTTTGTGGAGAATATCATCGACGGCGACCTGAAAAGCGGGAAATATGTGCCGGAAGAAATCCATACGCGGTTTCCACCCGAGCCGAACGGGTATCTGCATATCGGCCACGCGAAGTCAATTTGCTTGAATTTTGGCTTGGCACAGCGGTTCGGCGGCAAGTGCAATTTGCGCTTCGATGACACGAATCCGACGAAAGAGGATACCGAGTACGTCGATTCGATTCAGGAAGATGTCAAATGGCTGGGCTTCACTTGGGATGACCGCCGATTTTACGCCTCCGATTATTTTGTGAAGCTGTACGAATACGCGGTGGAGCTGATCAAGCGCGGGAAGGCGTTCGTCTGCGACCTGTCCGCTGAAGAAATCCGCGCCTATCGCGGCACTTTGACAGAGCCGGGCAAGGAGAGTCCGTATCGCAACCGCAGTGTCGAGGAAAATCTTGATTTGTTTGCACGGATGAAGGCGGGAGAGTTCCCCGACGGTTCCCACGTCCTGCGCGCGAAAATCGACATGGCGTCGCCGAACATCACCATGCGCGACCCGGTGTTGTACCGCATCGCCCATGCGACGCATCACCGAACGGGGGAAACGTGGTGCATTTATCCGATGTATGACTTCGCGCACCCGTTGTCCGACGCGATAGAAGATATTACGCACTCCGTCTGCACCTTGGAGTTTGAGGATCATCGCCCGCTTTACGACTGGCTGTTGGAGTCCCTAGGGTTTGACGCGAAGCGACCGCACCAGTACGAGTTCGCAAGGCTGAACCTGACGAACACGGTGATGAGCAAGCGAAAGCTCCGCCAACTTGTCGAGGGCGGCTATGTTTCCGGTTGGGACGATCCCCGGATGCCGACGATTTCCGGATTGCGCCGTCGGGGCTATACGGCGGCGGCGATTCGCGACTTCTGCGAGCGCATCGGTGTGGCGAAGAGCAACAGCCTTGTGGACGTGGCGATGTTAGAGCATTGCGTCCGCGAGGATTTGAACGAGAACGCGGACCGCGTGATGGCAGTATTGGATCCGCTGAAGGTTGTCATTGCAAATTACCCCGAGGACAAAATAGAATACCTTGTGGCGGAGAATCATCCGACTCGAGGTGGTCATCGGTATGTGCCGTTCTCCCGAGAGCTTTTCATTGAGCGAGAGGACTTCATGGAGGAGCCGCCGAAAAAGTTTTTCCGTCTGAAACCCGGCGGTGAAGTGCGTCTGAAGCACGCTTATATCATCAAGTGCGAGGAAGTCGTCAAAGACGACGCGGGAAATGTCGTCGAGCTTCGTTGTACCTACGATCCTGACTCGAAGAGCGGCGGCGCAGCGGCGGGGCGCAAGGTCAAAGGCACTTTGCATTGGGTGGAAGCAAAGAACGCGATCACGGCGGAGGTACGTCTTTACGATTACCTGTTGACGACTGACGAAAATGGAAATGTTCCAGACGATTTTCTCGCACACCTGAATCCAAATTCTCTGCGCGTGCTGAAGGACGTTCTGATCGAGCCGAGCGTGCGTTATACCGCCGAGGGGACGCGGTATCAATTCTTGCGGAAGGGTTATTTCTGCGTGGACAAAGACACGACGCCTGACCATCTCGTGTTCAACGAGGTCGTCGGGCTGAAAGATACATGGGGCAAGGTGAAAGGATAAATGGGGAAGATGCCGAAAATACCGAGAAATCTTTCGGATAAGGATATGTTCAAAGGTTGGCAGGAAGAGCCGACCATTGAAGAAACGATGCTGCAAGCGGCGGAACCGATACAGGCGACGCGTCCGCAGCTGAGGCACATACCGCAAAAAGGCGAAAAACGCGAAGGTGCCCATCAGACATATCTTTCTCAGGACGCCATCGACACGATGGAAAAGTTTCTGCTGGAAATCAAGCTGGATTTTTTCAAGCAGGGAATATCCGACTACCACGTGAATGTCCGGCGCGAGGGAAATACGATTCTGTTGGAGCACGTTCCGGCGGAAGGTAAAAATACGAAGAAATAACGGAGGGAAAGCCGAAATGGAGAAATACAACCCGAAGGAAATCGAGCAAAAATGGCAGAAAAAGTGGGCGGATGAGGAACCCTACAAGACGGAGGCCGATGCCTCGCTGAAAAAGTATTATGTTCTTGAAATGTTCCCGTATCCGTCGGGGAATCTCCACATGGGGCATGTCCGCAATTATTCCATCGGCGATGTGCTGGCGCGGTACAAGCGCATGGCGGGCTTCAACGTGATTCATCCGATGGGCTACGACGCTTTCGGGATGCCGGCGGAGAACGCCGCCATCAAGCACGGCGTGCGGCCGTCGGATTGGACCTTCTCGAACATCGAGAACATGACGCGCCAGCAGCAGACGATGGGGCTTTCCTATGATTGGGACCGGGAGGTGGAGACTTGCCGCCCCGATTATTACCGTTGGACGCAATGGCTGTTCCAGCTTTTCTACAAGCGCGGTCTCGCCTACAAGAAAGCGGCGTCGGTGAATTGGTGCGACACTTGCGGCACGGTGCTGGCCAATGAGCAGGTCATCGACGGCAAATGCTGGCGTTGCGATTCCGAAGTCCATAAAAAGAGCCTGTCCCAATGGTTTTTCAAAATCACCGATTACGCCGACGAGCTTTTGAAAGACCTCGAACTTTTGAAAGGCTGGCCGGAACGCGTCAAGACGATGCAGGACAACTGGATTGGCCGCAGCGAGGGCTTGGAGTTCTCCTTTGATTTTCCCGCCATTGGCGAGAAAATCCCCGTTTACACCACGCGCCCGGATACGGCCTTCGGCGTTACGTTCCTCGCGCTGGCGGCGGAGCATCCGCTGGTGGAGAAAATCTGTGTGGACAATCCGAAAGCGGCGGAGATCAAAGCGTTTTGCGACAAGGCGCGCAACCAGTCCGAAATGGAGCGAACCTCCGAGACATCGGAAAAAGAGGGCATTTTCACGGGTATGTACTGTGTGAACCCGTTTAACGGAAATGAAGTGCAAATTTGGGTGACAAATTACGTCCTCGCCGAGTACGGCACCGGCGCGGTCATGGGCGTTCCGGCGCACGACCAGCGCGACTGGATGTTCGCGACGAAATATAAAATCCCGAAAATCCTGACCATACAGCCGAAAGGGCAGACGTTGAAGCTCTCGGAAATGGATGCCGCCTATGTGGAAAAAGAGGGCGTGCTGGTCAACTCCGACAAGTTCGACGGTATGGAAATGCACGCAGCTTTGTCCGCCATCATGGACGAGGCGGAGGCAAAAGGTTTTGGAAAACGCCGGGTTAATTACCGCCTGCGTGACTGGCTGATTTCCCGTCAGCGGTATTGGGGCGCGCCGATTCCGATTATCCATTGCCCGCATTGCGGTGAGGTACTGGTACCGGAAGAGGAACTTCCAGTGATGCTGCCGGAGAACGTGAAATTCGAGCAGGGCGCGGTATCGCCTTTGGCGCAGTGCGAGGAATTTGTCAACGTCAAATGCCCGAAGTGCGGCGCGGACGCGAAGCGCGAGACAGACACGATGGATACTTTCATCTGCTCGTCGTGGTATTATCTGCGCTATACCGACCCGCACAACGAAAAAGAACCGTTTGCGAAGGACAAGGTCAACTACTGGGGGCCGGTGGACCAATACATCGGCGGCATCGAGCATGCAATTTTGCATTTGCTCTATTCCCGATTTTTCACGAAGGTTTTGCGGGACGCGGGGTTGGTGGATTTCGACGAGCCGTTTACGAACCTTTTGACGCAGGGCATGGTCATCAAGGACGGCGCGAAAATGTCGAAGTCGAAGG
>CAMVJN010000022.1 GCA_947167825.1 uncultured Selenomonadales bacterium
TGCGAATCAGCTTCACATAGGAATCAATATTGTTCGAGCTGACCTCGGATTCCAGTCCCCAGATGCGGTCGAGGATAATCTCCCGCGGCACAACGATGCCAAGATTCTGCGCCAAGAGGTCGAAAATCTGGAACTCGCGCGGCGAAAGCTGGATGACCTGATCCTTCTTCTTCAATACCTTCGCGGTGCGGTTCAGCGTAAAGTCGCCGACCTTCACCACGTCTTGCTGGATTTTTTGGCTGCTCCGGCGTCCCAATGCGCGGAGCCGCGCGAGAAGCTCGGCGAACTCGAAAGGCTTCACGAGATAATCGTCCGCTCCCGCGTCCAGTCCCGTCACGCGATCGGCCACATCGTCCCGAGCCGTCAGGATCAGGATTGCCTTCTCGTAGCCGTTCTCCCGAAGCCGCTTGCAGGCATCGACGCCGCTCTCCCCCGGCATCATCCAGTCCAGCACCAGCACGTCGTAATCGTCGTAGTTCGCATACTCGACAATCTCGTCGCCGCGCTTCACCCATTCCACCTGAATGCCGTTCTGCTCCATCATGTATTTCGTCAGCTTCCCGAGCCGGGCGTCGTCCTCCGCCAAAAGTACCCGCATGAAAACTCCTCCTTCACGTTGTCTCTATTGATATTATCTTTGCCTTTTATGAAAAAAGGCGGGGCAAACATTCCTTTCTATCGTCTCGCAACCGCCTTCCTCTGCCCGCAAAGGGAAATCACCGCATGCTCCAAAAGCTCCGGCCCCGCCTGCCCCGTTTTCAAAAGATAATCGGCGTCGGCAAGCTCCAAAAAAGCCGCACGAAGCGTAGTCTCGTCGAAGCCTTGCGCCGCCTGTCCCAGCTTTTCCGCGATGAACGGATTCAACTCCAGCGGCTGTCCCAGCGCTTTTCCCCGCACGCCCTTTGCCGTCAACCGTTTTGCCTGCCAAAGCTGGCGGACATGGCGCACCAGTCCCGCGAGAATCAACGGCAAATACGTCCCGTCCCGGATTTCGCGTTCCAGGACCGACATCGCTTTTTTCACGTCCCGCGCGCTGACAGCGTCATACAGCGCGAACCCCGACACCTCCGGCACCGACGAAAAAGCCCGCTCCAAATCGGCGCGGGTAAAACGCGGCGCGTCGGTGTAAAGCGTCAGCTTTTCCAGTTCCCTGTCGAGAAACGACAGCGAAATCATCTTCATAACCGAAACGACGCTCATGAAATACGCCATCGCCTCGCGGTCGAAGGAACGCCCCATTTCCGCAAGACGCCCTCGCAGCCACGGCTCGATAGTCCACGGACGCTCCGGCTCCGCGTCCAGCACCGCACCCGCCTTCTCCACCGCCTTGGTGAGCTTTTTCCGCTTGTCCGCCTTCGCGCCGGTCTCGAAAATCACATAGTTCGTCTCCGGCATATCGGCAATCGCCGCCAGCAGCCGCTCCGTCTCTTTGTCCTTCGCCTTTCCCTTCGGCGCGTTCTCCTCCGCGCCTTTTTTCTCGCGGAAAAAATTCGTCCCCCGGAGTACCAGCACAGCTTTCTCCGACAAGAACGGCACCGTCTCCAGCATGCCCGCAAGGTCGTAGGGCGACGGGTCGCGCTCCAGGACCTGCACCGACGCCGCGCGCTCCGCTTCGTCGGGAATCAGCGCAGCGAGAATCGCCGCCTCCGCTTTTCCGATATAGTACGGCTCCTCCCCCGCCAAAAGCGTCACATGGGGAACGCCCGCGCGAAGCTTCGCCATGAACTCCCCGTACTTCATCGCGCCGCCCCTTTCCGTTTTCTGCATTTATCCATAATATTACAATACCGTGCCGCGTTTGTCATCAAAAAATCCTCGGCAGAAACCGCTTCCCGCCGAGGATTTTCTATTTCCTTATTTCTTTTTCAGTATTCCGCCACCGTCTCGATGAAGCCGTACTTGTCCTCGACCTCGCCGACGTGCAGTCCCTCGATATAGTCATACATCTTCTGCGCGAAGGGGCCGATCTTGCCGCCGCCGATGACCATGTCATGGCCCTTGTAGCCGAGCACGCCCACCGGGGAAATGACCGCCGCCGTGCCGGAGCCGAAGACCTCCTCCAGTGCGCCGCTCTTGTAGCCGTCGATAATCTCATCGATAGAGATCTTGCGCTCCTCCGTCGGAACGCCCCACTCCTTCGCCACCGCCAGCACCGTGCGGCGCGTGACGCCGTTCAGGATGCTGCCGTCCAGCTCCGGCGTGACCACCTTGCCGCCGATCTTGAACAGAATGTTCATCGAGCCGACTTCCTCGATATACTTGCGCTCCACGCCGTCCAGCCAAAGGGTCTGGTCATAGCCCTTCTGATGGGCGACGAGACCGGCGTGCAGGCTTGCCGCGTAGTTCGCCGGCGTTTTCGCCTCGCCGAGGCCGCCGCGCACAGCGCGGACATAAGTGTCCTCGACCATGATCTTGACCGGCGCGAAGCCGTGAGCGTAATACGCCGCAACCGGCGAAAGGATAATCAGGAGCTTGTAGGAGCCGCTGACGCTGACGCCGAGATACGGATCGTCGGCGAAAATGAACGGACGGATATAAAGGCTCTGGCCGCGCTCCGTCGGAATCCAGTCCTTTTCCAGCGCGACGAGCTGTTTCAGCCCTTCATGCACCGTCTCCATCGGGAACTCCGGAATGTCCAGGAGGCGGCAGGAATTTTCCATGCGCTCGAGGTGCGTCTTCGGGCGGAAAATCACCGCGCGCTTGCCCTGCCGGTACGCCTTCAGCCCCTCGAAAATCGCCTGCCCGTAATGCAATGTCGTATTCGCCGGGCTGACCGTGATATCGCCATACGGAATGATTCTGGCGTCATGCCAGCCGTCCTTTTCCGTATAGTCCATCTCAAACATGTAATCCGTGAAGTGCGTGCCGAAGCCGATCTTCGAAACGTCCGGCTTCTCTTTCAAAGTCTCCGCCTTCACAATTCTGATTTCCGCCATGAACCCCATCCCCTTGCAAACTTTATCTTAAAATATATTCGGCGATTTATATATTATAATGCCTTAGTTCAGAGTTTGTCAAAGACAAACTCTCCTTGACAGCATTTCAACGAGTGCCAACGAGTTATAATGCTTTAGTTCAGAGTTTGTCAAAGACAAACTCTCCTTGGCAGCGTTTATCTTGCAGCTCCTGCCTCTCCACTCATGACTGCGGGATAAAGCTCTGAAATACTCATAGTCTTGTCAAGTTGCAGCTTGTCCAGCCCGTAATAATCGCGAACAGGATCGCGGGTCAATCCCGTATCGAAATCATCATACGCGATATGGCGAAGAATCCTCCGCCGTTCCGGAATCTCACTGCACGGTACAAAAACGGTTTTTTCTCCCGCTTCCGCTTTCTGCGCGATAAACGCAAGCCGAAGCGCGTCCTCCCGCCAAATGCTGTACAGCACTGCCATCGTCGCGATTACGATAAACCCCAGCACGCAAGCGCCGCCCCTGCGCCAAGTCCTGCCTTCCAAACGGTCCAGCAGCGGCGCTCGTACCTCGGGAATCCGAAGAACCGCCACGACGCCGATAACCAGCATCACCGACGAACTGAACAACGCGCGCCCCGGAAAGGACGGCGCCCCCACCATCATAAAATTGTTGAAAAAACACAGTCCGACGCAAAAAGCCGCATAGCGAAGCTCGGGATAATCCTCCGCCAGCATCCGCCATGAAATTCGATCTTTCAGCGCCTTGACGCTTTCCTTGGAAACGTCAAGAGAACGGACACTGGAAAAATAAACATAAGCGACGCCCAAAAGATAAATCAAAGCTTCCTCGAAGCCCTGCATCGTGTTGTTGAAGCGCTCATGCAGCGCGACGTCCGTAAGGCCCAGCGGCAAGAAGATCCCGTGAACGACGGCCATCTCGACAGCCCGCCAAAAAAATCCCGTAGTGAAAAAGGAAACCGTGCTCACGAGAAGAACGCCAAGCAAGATGTAATGACGACCGTGCTGCGGTGCGGATGCGACGGCGATTCCGCGCCGCCGCGCCGATTCCAGATAGAGAAGCCGGATCGCAAGCACAAGGGTCAGCAAGATCGGCGTCATGTACAGGATCATTTCCAGATTGCCCGAAATCACATTGGGAATATGGAACAGCCATCCACGGTCCCGGTCTTCATCAATACGGACAAAATTCCCCGGCGCGATAATGCAGACCACGCTGCCGAGAAGCGAACCGATAGCTCCCGTTCCCATCCATGGAGCGAAAACGCCTTGGCGATATGCGCGCCAAACGCACCAAAAGACAAGCAGCGTCGTCGTCACAGTCAGGTTTTCCACGGAACAGGCGGCCACCGCTCCCAACGGAAGCATCACCGCCGTCAGCCACGGACGGCGCGTCTCCGCTCCTTCCGTCAACGCGAGATTATACGGCAGCAGGAACACAGCCGTCAACAGCCCCGTCCACAGATAAACCGCGGAGCCGCAAAGCCAAATCGCCACCTCTCCAAAGTGGGACAGGCCGAACCATAGAAACGCCCCGGCCACAGCGAGCATCTTCGGCTCGTCGAGACAGGCCGCCTTTCGCCGCGCGTGCATCACAATGACCGCGCACATAGCGGAAAAAACGGCGGCGTTCGCGATGTTGAACCAAAATTTCCCCCAAAGCATGAACACGAACTGGATAAAAAAGCTGACCAGTCGGCCCCCATGCATCATATAATACCTCTCCAACGAAAGAAATACATCTCCCATGGACTGCAAATGATCCCCTGTCAGCCAGACAAGGCCTGCCCAGTAGTCATCCCGGTACAGCGGCATCCAAGCGTTCGCCACATACATCAGGACGAACCATCCAAACAAAACAGCCAGCCCCTTGGCTTTTTCCCTGCTTCCGTTAATCTTTGCTTCCCCCTCATCTTGACTTTTCCACTGCAAAGAGCCAGCCATAAATCAGGAAAAACTCCGATTCGGGGCCGGCTCTTTTTATCAGCGTTTCATCCGCCCTATTTGTTCATATCCGACTGGGTATCATGCTCAGCGCTTTGTATGTCCTTGCGCATATCCTTGGCCAGGTTCATCTCATGGAACTGCTTGTCATCATGGAGTATCATAGCAAATTTATCTGTCTTGTCAAGCTCTGCGACGCCTGTCTTCAGGGAAAGCTCCAAAATATGGCCGCCCTGCTGCTTGTCGTCGGAAATGAAATGGAAATGCCAGCCGGGCGTGTTCAGGCCGCCCATATAATTGGGGCAGTACAACCCCACTAAAGTCCCATTGATATTTTGGGCCGTAAACTCCGTCTGCTTTCCCTTGAGGGCTTCCACCAAAGTCGGATAGGGCTTTTTGCTGCCATACTCGCTGCGGAACAGGACAGAGGAGAATTCCGTATGCAGCTTTATCATGTAAAAACTGTTTTCCCCGCACTTTTTGACTTCCTCGTTCAGGATTCGTTCAAAGGCTTCCTTGTCCTTGACGTCCTTCATCTCAACGGCAATATCGTTGTCAAAATAAGTCACGGTAGCATAGGGAACGGCAACCTTGTCGTCTGCCACCAAGACCCGGCCGTCGCCCAAAGCCTGATAGACCGTGCCGTCCAGCATGATCATCTCCCCGTTCAGCCCCTCAAAGGTGCCGATGCCCGTATCGCCCAAGGAGCGCATATCCTTCACCTTGACCGTGCCGCCAAAATACCCCTGCGCCAGGGACTGCAAAAGCGCCACCTGATTCAGGCTCTCGCGCTCTTCCAAGGCAGGAGAGGCATAGCCCACACTGCCCGTCAAAAGGCCGGCGACCATGGCCAAAGCAAGTTTCTTTTTGAGGTTCGTGTTCATAATCATCATTCCTTTTCTTTTTTCTAAAACTCTTCTTGCGGCAGTCTCTTTCTTCCTTGCAGTTGGCTCCTTTGTTATATTGCTGATCGGGCTGTTTTCATACGGCTTTCGAGCCGCTCCAAAAGGTGGATTTCAGATACAGCAGCAGGAAAACCACGGCAACCACCGCTCCGGCAGGATAGCTCACGCTTACGGGGAGCTTCAGGCCTTCCCCTGCCTGAAGGATATACGTACTCGTGACCACCGACATGAACGTGGCCGGAATAGCCGCGATAAGCGAGACCATTTTGTTGTCCATCTTGCGATAGAGATATACGGCGCCCGTCCAGAGCACGATCATGGCAAGCGTTTGGTTTGTCCAGGAGAAATAGCGCCATACGATATTGAAATTGATTTGCGAAAGCGCACCGCCGACAGCGAGAAGGGGAATCGCGAAGGCAAGCCGCTTGCCCCATTCCTTCTGCTGCACCCCGAACCAGTCCGCCAGCGTCAGCCGCGCGGAGCGGAAGGCCGTATCGCCGGAGGTGATCGGGCAGGCGATGACGCCCAACAGCGCAAGGAATCCGCCGACGCCCGTGCCGAGGAAGCCGACGCAGATGTCATAGACCGCTCCGCTGGGACCGCCCTCCGCAAGAGCCGCCGCAAGGCCCTCCGTCCCGTCGTAGAAGGTGATGCCGGCCGCCGCCCAGATCAGGGCGATGACGCCCTCGGCGACCATGGCCCCGTAAAATACGGGACGCCCCAGCCGTTCATCCGTCAGGCAGCGGGACATGATGGGAGACTGGGTGGCATGAAAGCCCGAAATCGCGCCGCAGGCGACGGTGATGAACATCAGCGGCCAAATGGGCATATCCGCCGCCTGCGGGTGCAGGTTTTCCAGCGCCATCTCCGGCATCGTGTGGCCGCCCACGCCCGTGAACATTCCGGCCATGATGCCAAGGGCCATGATGATGAGGCAGGCTCCGAAGAGCGGATAGAACCTCGCGATGATGGTGTCGACCGGGAGCAGCGTCGCGAGAAAATAATAGGCGAGAACGACGAGGAGCCATATCGTGAAATCCGTCTCCGTGAGGTTCGCGAGGAGCAGCGCGGGTCCCGTCATGAACACCGTGCCGACTAACACTAGCAGTATGACGGAAAACACGCGCATGACGGCAAGCATCGTCGATCCCATATAGGCGCCGACCACTTCGGAAATGCTCTTGCCGTCCTCCCGGACGGAAATCATGCCCGAAAGATAGTCATGGACGCCGCCCGCGAAAATCGTCCCGAGCACGATCCAGAAATAAACGCTCGGCCCCCAAAGCGCGCCGCCCAAAGCCCCGAATATGGGCCCGAGGCCCGCGATGTTGAGGAGCTGGATCATAAAGACCTTCCAAGTCGGCAGCGGCACATAGTCCACGCCATCGTTGAGCCTGACCGCCGGCGTCGCCTTGTCCGTCGGCCCGAACACGGAATCCACGAGTTTGCCGTAAACCGCGTACCCGATCACAAGCGCTGCGAGAGATATCAAAAAAGCTGTCATATAAAACGTCTTCTTTCATAGAATTGTTCCGCCCGGAAAACCGTTTATTCCTCGCCCCCCAAGCAGTTCCCTTGCTTCTTGCCTGCTTTCGCCATCATGCGTTTAGGTTGCATGCGTTTGAGCTTGCCCTTTATCTGGCATTGCTATTTCTCTTGCTCCTCGTATGTATTCAGTTTCTTGTCCGGGTAGATCTTCGTGCCCTTGATGGACGCATCCAAAGCCACGCCCTTTTTCGTGATTTGATAGACCCAAATTCCCTTCGCGGCGATGGATGCTCCCTCGACGGAATCGCCCGTTGCTCCGTCGCTGGCCGCCGCTTCCGCCGAAGTGGCAAACTTGATATCGCCGGAAACAAAGGAATTCCAAGCTGTTTCCGTTCCAATGACGAAAATCAGGTCATACTCCTTCACACCAAGGCCAAGGCCGACTCCCATTTCCTTCATGCGCATATAGAGGCGTTCGCCCGTCTCATTGTTCACCGCCAGTCCTCGTCCGTGCGCGTCCCCGAAGATTCCCAGCTTGATCCCCGTATTGCTCAGCGTGGCATAGGCGTAACAATTCTCTATGACATTCTGGGCCGATGGGACCTTCTCATACAGATTCTCAAGCGCTTTATCGGACAATTCTTCAATCTTTGCCCGTTCCTTCACGATTTTGTCCGCATCGGCCGCCAGGGCGACAGTCGGCAGCAGGCACAGCACAAGCGCCGTCATCAGCAATGTCGCCATTTTTTTCATATAATTGTTCATTGTGGCATCCTCCCCTTCTTTTCACATAACACATATTTTCCTCTTATCATTTTATTTCCCTTCTGCGCAAAAATCAATAGGCATTTCCAATACCAGGGCGTGTTGATTAAATGAGTTTGTGCACCACAGCGAGATGTTTTTTCGTCCATCTACGAGAAATTGCTTCGCAATTTCCTTTATTACATATTCTAATTCGCTTCGCTCATAAGAATATGTAATAAAGGAAGCGAAAGCGAAGGCGCAGCATCGCTGCGTCGAGTTTTCGCTTATTACAAGCAGTTATGAGCAAAGCGAATTACTGCTTGTTATATGCATGGGACTCGCAACACGAGTCATCGTAGACGCAGGGGGACGGAAAAAGAGCCGCTGCGGTGTGCGGACGAATTAATCAACACGCCCAAATCTCAGACCAAAATTTTAAATGCAAATTTGGGTCTGAGATGCGCCTTAAACATTCCACCGGACTGTTTCACACAGGCTGCAGACGAGCCCACGGCTCGTCTGACGTCTCATGCACTCTCTGTAAAGTCAACAGAGAGAAAATGTCATGCCCCATCCGCTTGCCGCCGACAGAAAACACCATCGCGATTTGAGCGCGGCAGGGAAAATGCCGCGCGGTTATTCCTCGAGAAGGGCCAACAGTTCCTTCACCTCGGTCAGACTGTCCGCAATCGGCCCGCATCGGAACGCTTTCTCGGAAACGACGAGCGCGTCGGGAAACGCTTTCCAGTCGATGGCGCCGATGCCTTTGATCTCATTGTTATGTAGCGCAAGCGCTTCGCCCTTTTCAAATTTCCGGAACAGGGCTTGGAGCGTCTCGGCGATGTCCGGGTTCAGCACGTTGCCGTACATCTGCGCGGCCCTGCGGTTGCCCAAAATCGTCGCCATCACGTCCACCGTGCCGGAGCCGAGGTTTTCGAGCAACGGCTTCGCGTCCCAGTAGAAAAGATGGACTTTGTTGCCGGTGCCGGATGCCGCCACGGTTTGCGCGGATTCGTAGGTGGTCAAGGCATAGACTTGCTCGAATATCTTTGCGTTTGCCTCCACCGCGGACGTCTTCGCCGTCTCTTCCTTGATATAATCCCTGACGGCTTTGGCGGCGGCGGGGTAGCCGCCCTCCAGGTAACGGAGAATGAACTCCGCTTCCTTGGCGACATAATCCGCGTATTTTTGGTCGCCCACATAGGATTTGTAAGAGTGTCGTTCATTGCTGGGGATGCCGACGATGAACTCGACATCGGAAGCGACGCCATCCCGATAGGCTGCGTACACGTCCAAAGGAATCAGTTTCCCGTCCAAGGTCGGCGCGGACAAATCCATCGCGAGTTTTTGCGTCGCCTTGTCCAACTGTTCCTCCGAAAGCCGCAAAAGGTCTTCCATCGTCCTCGCCCCGGTCTCTTCCATGAGCTTTTTCGCCAAATTTCTGGACGTTTCCGGCGTCTCGAAAGCCATCAGGGGGCTTCCGTTAAAAATGAACGCTTTTTGGAACAGTCCCTTCGCCTGCTCGGACGCAACAAGGAGGCTGATGGAGAGCGCCCCGGCCTCGAAGCCCATCACGGTGATCCGCTCCGGGTCGCCCCCGAAGGCGGAGATATTTTCCTTGATCCACCGGAGCGCCGCGATCTGGTCCAACAGGCCGAGGTTCAGCGCGTCGGGATACGCCTCGCCGCCGGGAATTTCGGAAAAATCAATGAAGCCGAGAAGGCCAAGGCGGAAATTGAACGTGACGCATATTGTGTCCGGATAGGTTTTTGCGAGGTCATCGCCCCAAAGCAGCGGATCGGCGCTGCCGCCGTAGGAAAAATCCCCGTGGTGCAGCACCACAAGAACCGGCCTTTTCCGCTCCGTCTTTTTGCCGGGAACGAGAACATTCAGCGTCAGGCAGTCCTCGCTTTGCCGGTGCTCCTTCAGGATCGACCCTTCGTAATCCACTTGGATCGCGGACGCGCCAAAATATTTTGCCTCGAACACATCCTCCGATTCGTCGAGCGGCTCCGGGGCTTTCCAGCGGCGCTCGCCGACGGGTGGCTTCGCGTAGGGAATGCCGGAGAACCATAAAGCGCCGTCCTCTTTCCTGCCGACAAAGACCCCTGTGCCCGTCTTGACCGCGCAATCCGCGTCAAACGCGCCGAAGATTTGTTGGTTCCGTTGTTCCGCTCTTTCAAATTCGCTCTCTGTCACCTGGCCGTCAAAGACGAAGCCGTCCGCCCCGTCGCCGTACCGCTCGCGGATTTTCCGGACACGGTAATAGCGGAGGGCCATGCTGTACGCGAAAACGAGCAGCGGGGGGATGAGGACGTACCCGTACTGCTCCGCCACATATTCCAGCACGTTCATGCCGAGCCAGGACGTGGCAAAATGCTGGAGAGCAAAAAAACGAGCACCAGCGCGGCAATCACCATATAGCGGCGCGCCGGTGTTTTCTGCACGGCTTTGCTGAAAACGAGCTTGTATATCAGCATTTCCAGCGCGATGCCGACGACGAGGCAGATCACGATGCACAGCCACATCGGACAGCCCAGAAGCTTGGGTCCCTCAAAGGTGAATCCGTAGCCGAGGGCCGCGACGAGGCCAATCGCAAAATCTTCCACCGTAAATAATTTTTTCATGCTTTACCTCGAAACATATCGGAATGGCGGCGTTTCCTTACCCGCGCTTGAAGACCGTCTTTCCCTTGAAGACGGTTTCGAGCACCTCGATGTCCTGAATCCGGTTCGCCGGGGTGGCTTCGATATCGCTGTCCAAGACCGCCAGCTCTGCGGACTTTCCGACTTCGATGGAGCCGGTGACATTTTCCAGATGCGCCTCATAGGCCGCGTGGATCGTATGCGCCTGTAGCGCTTCCTTCAGGCTGACGCATTCCTCCGGCTTTGGGGGTGGCACATCCTTGTAGAGCGCATAGGTTGTATCCAGCTTGACTTTTTTCCTGGTCATGGCCGCCTGGATGCCCGCAAGGCCGTAAGCCGGATTGACCGGGAAGTCGGAGCCGTAGGCGCACATCACGCCGTTGTCGATCATGGACTTGCTCGGATACGTCTCTTTGGCAACCTCTTCGCCCCAGTAAGTCACCATCATCGGCTCGCTGGTCGGGCTGTCGCTGAACCAGCCGGGCTGATCGCTGGCGATGATATGGAGCTTGCCCATGCGCGCTCTGTCTTCCGGCGCAACGAAGGTGCAATGGGCGATGATGTTCCTGATTTTTGGATTCGGGTAGAGCTTCTGCGCGTTCTCATAGCAGTCGATCACCCGGCGCATGGCATAGCTTCCCATGGCGTGGGTATGGACGCTGAACCCCTCCTTGTTGGCGAGAGCCATCGACTCTTTCATGCGTTCCTCGTCCCAAAGGAGCGGCTCCCTCTTGCCCGCCATGTCGCCGGCCGTCTCCGCGAACGGCTCGATCATGGACATCATGCCGTCCGCAAAATATTTCAACGTATCCGAAACGAAGAGATCCGCGACGTCAAATTTCGTGCGGTTGGCGATCGCCTTTTCCATGTCTTCCTCTCTTGTCGCGTCGTTGACATTATGGACGCCGAAGACGCGGGCGGTAAATTCGCCGTTCTTTGCCATTTCCGAAAGGACTTGATAAGCCGACTCAATTTGCAGGCAGTCGCTGAGAAGAGTATAGCCTTTTTCCTTGAATGCGTCAAAACACTGTTTTATCGAGTCATGATGCTCTTTCGGCGTGAAGTCATAGTTCGGGATCCTTTCGAGGATGGGCAGATAGGCGACGGGCTCCTTGATATAGCCGCTGGGGCTTCCGTCCGCTTCCTTGACAATCAGGCCGCCTTGGTCGTCCTTGTCCTTCGTGACGCCGGCGGCTTCCAGCGCCTTCGTGTTCAAAAGGGCCCTGTGCGCGCAATACGACAAGAGAACCGCTGGTTTGTCGGGGACAATCGCGTCGATGTCATGCCGGGTGAAAGGCCGCACAATGCCCTGCAATCCTCCGGAAAACCACGCCCTGTCCCAGCCAAGCCCCCGGATCACCGGGGCGTCCTTGTGCGCTTCGGCGTAAGCTTTCAAGGTTTCCTGAATCTCTTTCAGCACGCCTTCGGGCGTGTCCGTCTTGGGATTCGGCACAATATGGCCAAAGCCGCACGCCCCGAATTTTTTCGCGGCGTGGGCGATATGCATGTGCGCGTCCCCAAGGCCGGGGATGACGCTTTTCCCGTTGCAATCCACGACTTCCGTGGCGTCGCCGATCCATGCCTTGGCGCCCGCTTCGTCCCCGACATACGCGAATTTGCCGTCCTTTATGGCAATCGCCTCCGCATGGGTTTCCGTTCCGTCCAGCGCGATGGAATAAACCTTCGCGTTCCTGTAAACCTTGTCCGCAATCTGTGCCATTTGCATTCCCTTCTTTCTCTCTATCAACTTTTAGGAACTGTCGAAAAATAACCTATAAAATTTTTTAACCGGAGATACGCCTGCTGCGCAGGCGGCATTTGCGCCTATGGCGCAAATGCCGTCCCATGCAATCACTGTAAAAAATCAAAGATTTTTAACAGTGATTCGTATGATACGCCGCGACGCGCTTCGCCACGTTGTCCTTGATGTTGTTGTAGAAGTACACATAATCGTTTTCATGGCGACCGTCCGGGCCGAAGAACTCGGCGGCGATCTTGGCCTCCTCCTCGGGCATCGGAATGACCTTGGCGTTCGTCACGACCACGCCGCGGGCGAGATTGATCTGCGCGTCCGCGCCAATATCGGCAATCTCCGGCTCGCCGGTTTTCTCGTTCTCCACGAGAGAGCCCAAGTTCATGCTCGCCGGGGCATAGGTTTCATCAAGTTTCCAGTTGAGGGGATTGATGCTCATCGTGCCGGGCAGTATCACGACGTTGTGGGCGTTTTCCTCCACATTTTTCGGTCCCTCAGTGTTCCAACTGATAATGACGCCCGTATCCGTTTCGCCGGTGGCAAATTTCAGATGCGGGTTGGCCGCGAGGTACTCCCTTGTGACGGAGTAGCCAATGGGGTAGGCCGCGACCATGCGCTCATAGTATTCCGGATGGTCTTTGAAATACCGGCTCAGCAGGAGCAGCGCCATGGACGAGCCTTGGCTGTGGCCCGCGAGGATGAACGGGCGGCCCCCATTCAATTTCTCAAAATAGTAGTCGAGAGCGGCGGTTATATCGTCGTAGGGCATCCCCAAAAGCGCCGCGTTGACGTCCCCGGTCTTCTCATGGATTTCCCCCGCGAACCGCAAGCCGGCCTGCCGATAGTACGGCACAAACACGTTGGTGGCGTCCGCGAAAGCGGATGCTTGCGCCATGTATTGAAGCTCCACGCCCCTCAGCATCTCGGCGTTGTCGAGGGATGCGTAATCGGGAGAGCCCTCTTTGAAGCTTTCCAAGTTGTACTCCGTCGCGTAAATATAGAAAGTATCGACATCCTTGGTGATTTCCGGGATTTGGTACCAACTGGCCTTTTTTGCATAGTCGGGTGCTGCGCCAATCGTTTTTGTTGACATGATGTTTCACCCCTGTATCGTTATTATGAATGTCATACTAGAACCTGTTAGAAACATACAGTTTCTTACAGGTTCTGCATGAGACGGCATTTGCGCCATCGGCGCAAATGTAGCGTGCGAAGCACGCGTCATCCGATTAGATTTTCTAATCGGATGTTAGTATCAGTGCTGGACAGCGGTCTGCATACCGTTCAATTACGCCTTGTAAACCTCCGCGCCGTCCACGAGGGTGGCGACGAGGTTGGCCTTTGCGACCTTCTCGATGTCGTCGTGCAGGAAGTCGCAGTCGAACACCGTCATATTGGCGAGCTTGCCGAACTCGATGGAGCCCATGCGGTGCTCCTGACGCCACTGATAGGCGACGTTGATGGTCATGGCGCGCAAGGACTGTTCTCTGGTGACAGCTTCCTTCACATTGCGCGGTTTGTCCTTTCCTCCCAACGCTTCCTTCGGATAACAGCGTTTTTCCGCCGTATAAATGCTGTACGGAATGCTGGTGATCGGCGAAACCGGGTAATCTGAATGGAAGACCACATTTGCGCCGGCGTCAAAGAAGGATTTGATGGGGTAGGACTGGTCCGCCAGTTCCTTGCCGACAAAGCCGACTTCCTGTTCATAATTGCCGGGCGCCTGCGTCGTCCAAAGCGGCGGAACGGCCGGTATGGAACGGGTCTGGGCCATGCGGCGGATATCCTCGTCCGTGACGAAATGGAGATGGGCCAGGACGTTGCGCTGATCCAAATTGCCGGTAATCTTTTCCGCGTCCTCGATGCAGCCCAGCATGAAGTGGGTCGCGCCGCCGCCCTCGGAGTGAACGTGTACGGACATTCCCTCCCTGTCTGCCTCGGTGATCAGCTCCACCATCTTGTCATGGTCGTTGAAACGCTCCAGCCCGTGATAACCGGGCTGGTCAAGGTAATCCTGATTCTGCCAGCCCGTGTGCGCTTCGGTCACGCCGTCCAGAAACGCCTTGGCGCCGACAATATGGAAATATTCTCCGCTCAACTCGGCGCGCTCCGCGGCAATGCGGGCAATCTCCGCCTTTGGGCTTGCAATATTGTCGAGCACATACATATAGGCGTAAGTGCGCAGCTTCAGCTTGCCCTCTTTCTCCAGCTCACGGTAAGCCTTCGGCGTTATGCTGTGCACAATCTCCACACCGGCGTCGCAGACGGCGGTAAAGCCGCTTTTAAGCGCGAAATCCTGCCATGCGAGTAAATAAGACTTCGCCTCCTCCAGCGTGGTGGGAAGCTGCGGCACGAGCTCGAACACGGGCGCCTCGCAGATATAGCCGTCCGGTTCACCGCTCTTGTCCACGTGCACCTGATCATAGCCGTATTTCTTGGCGTATGCCGCGTCAATGCCGGCCACTTCCAGCGCCTTGGTATTGAGCAGCATGGAATGTCCGCCGGAGGAATGCATAATCAGCGGCTTGTCGGAGCAGATTTCGTCCAGGTACGCCTTGGTGACGTATTCCTCATTTTCCATCCACCCAGCGGCCATGTAATACTCGCGCTGCGGGTTCTTAGCGATAAACTCCTTGATGATCTCGCGGTATTTAGCATAGTCGGTCAGGCCAACCTGTTTCAGATCCGCCTGCCCGATAAACCTGAGCCCGGCCAAGTGCCCGTGGCTGTGGGACTCAAGGAAGCCGGGATAGATGAAGTTCCCGCCGTAGTCCAGCACCTCGGCATCCGCGCCCGCGAGCGCTTTCGCCTCCTCCGCGCCGCCGACATAGGCGAACACGCCGTCCTTGACGAGCGCCGCCTTGGCAAAGGGCTTCCTTTCGTCCATGGTGATGATATTGCCGAGAATAACCGTTTGTTTCATGGCATAATCCTCCTCTTTTCTTCCACGGGAACAATGCTTAGGAACTGTCGAAAAATAACCTGCGCAGATAGCACAGGTTATTTTCCTTCAGTTCCTTCGCCTTATATCATTGTACTATTTTTCATTCCTGAAATCCGGGAAACGCCCGTCCTGATAGAGAGGAGCAATGACTTTTGACAGGGCGTATGCCACACGGAAGGCATTCAAATCATCATAGGTGTTGCCCACAATCTGCACGCCCACGGGAACGTTTTTGTCGGACAGTTCCACGGGCATATCCACAACCGGATATCTGCTGGCAATGTTCCAAATCGGCGTCAACATAAGGTTGGTGCTGGAATAGGCTTTCCCGTGAATCTGGGCTGCTTTGTCAGGCGTCGCTTCAAGATCGGCGGGAAAATACGGCGTTGCCAAGGTGGGCATGACCAGGGCGATGCAGCCCTTCTCGAAGACCTTCTGCTGGACGTCCCGGTGCAGCTTCACCAGCATCATTTCCGCGTTGACCTGATCCTGCGGGGTCAGCTTGCCTGCATACGTCTCCAGGTTCTTCACGTATGAGCTGAACATGTCGCGATACTGGTCTAAACCATCAAAGATGGCGTACATGCTTGTGGTCATGAGTCCCTTGAAGTAGGTCGGCATGAACCCTTCGGCATTGATGTCGAGTTCTACCCGTTCAACTTGCGCTCCGGCCTTCTCCAGCGCCGCAACTGCGGTGTCAATGGCATGGTCGGATTCCTGGCTCAGACCGCCCTGGAGCCAGTTCTTGAAGTAGGCGACGGCGACCTTCTGCCCCCGAATCGGAGCGTATTTCTGGGGATAGTCCAGCTTGGGCCGGATCGTGGAATGAACCTCCGGGCTGGGGCCGGCAATGACGTCCTGCATGAGCACCATGTCGGCAAAAGTGCGGGCCATGGGTCCCAAGGTTTCGTAGACGTTCTCCGACGTGGCGACGCGGCCGAAGGGCGGCTTGAAGCCGTACAGCCCGTTCATGGCAGAGGGAATGCGGATAGAGCCGCCCATGTCGGAGCCGGTGGCCAGCGTGCAGAAGCCCGCGGCCAGCGCCGCGCCCGACCCGCCGGAGGATCCGCCGGTGCCGTAGTAGAGGTTCCATGGATTACGGCTGACACCGTAGAGGCGGGACCATGTCATGGGGCTGAGGTACTGCTCGGGTACCGTGGTCTGGAAGACAAATATCGCGCCCTCTTTGCGGAGTTTCTGAATCATGGCGCCGTCAGCGGTGCAAGGCTCGTTGTCCTTCAGAATAAGGGACCCGCAATCGACGCGCCAGCCCTTGACTTCATTCTCGTCCTTGACGCCGACGGTAATCCCTTCAAGCCTGCGTGCAGTGCCATTCCGATAGCGTTCATCGGCCTCCTTTGCCAGCTTCCTGGCCTCGTCAAAGTTGTCGAAGGTGATGGCATTGACCTTGCCGGCATTGAACGTGTCCAGCTCGTTTACCAAATCCCGGCGCGATACGTTGTATTCGCCATTGTACTTCTTTACACGGCTGATCTGTGCTTCCAGAACTTCGCTGGGCGTTGTTTCACCTTTTTGGAACAGCTCTATGAGCTGTACGGCGGGCATGTATGCCAGCTCTTCCTCCGAAAACTTCGACTTGGCAGAAACTGCATTTGCTCCTGATGCAAAGAGCGTAATCAGCACTGCAGCCATGAACGCGAATAGCGTTTTCCTGAAAAAAAGTTTGTTCATTCGCTATGCCTCCCATTACAAGTTTTTCGCCCACATTGACGGGGCCTCAATCTCCACGTTTCCAAAAATACTGCAGTTCTTCTCCTATGTGTTCATG
>CAMVJN010000023.1 GCA_947167825.1 uncultured Selenomonadales bacterium
CTGTGGCCATCATCTGAAGCTCCATGCCTTTTTTTATCAGGCCGTCCATCAGCCGTACATGGGCGATGACGCCTTTGTAGGAATCAAAATAGGAATCGAAAATCAACGCCCGCAGCGGCTTTTTTTCGTCGCCGGTGGGAGCGGGAATCCGCTCCACGATCGCTTCCAATATATCGTCCACGCCGAGCCCCGTTTTCGCCGACGCCAGCACGGCGTCCGACGCGTCGAGGCCGATG
The DNA here is from genome assembly GCA_947167825.1 of uncultured Selenomonadales bacterium. Lineage (GTDB taxonomy): Bacteria > Bacillota > Negativicutes > Selenomonadales > Selenomonadaceae > RUG12372. The sequence continues at coordinate 237 of CAMVJN010000023.1, forward strand.
GCGTCCTCGATTTCTTTTTTCACCTTTTCGGGGTCGGCGCTGGGCAGGTCCACTTTGTTGATGACAGGGACAATTTCGAGGTCGTGCTCCAAGGCCATATAGACGTTCGCCAAAGTCTGCGCCTCCACGCCCTGCGTTGCGTCCACGACGAGAAGCGCGCCCTCGCAGGCGGCGAGGCTTCGCGAGACTTCATAGGTGAAATCGACGTGGCCCGGCGTGTCGATCAGGTTCAGCTCGTAGGTTTCGCCGTTTTTCGCCTTGTAGGTCAGGCGCACGGTCTGCGCCTTGATGGTGATGCCGCGCTCGCGTTCCAGCTCCATCGAGTCGAGCACTTGCTCCTTCATCTCGCGCTCGGCCAGCGCCCCCGTCCGCTCGATCAATCGGTCGGCCAGCGTCGATTTCCCATGGTCGATATGCGCGATGATGGAAAAGTTGCGAATATGTGTCGTCTGCATGAAATCTTCCTTTTCAATAAATTAACTTGTTTGATTATATCATTACGACTTTATGTGAGCAAGAAGCGAAAAATAAGAGTTGATTTTTCAAAAACAGCGTGATAAAATACATCGGTAACGAAATTGGAAAGGGGGGTGAAACATTTGCCGAATATCAAATCTTCTGTTTTGAGTGTCAAGACCGATGCGAAACGTCATGCGAAGAACGTGGCCGAGAAGACGCGTGTCAAGAAAGCGTCCCGCAAGGTGCTCGACGCGGTTGCCGCAGGGAACGCGGATGAAGCGACGACCCTCCTGCACGCAGCCTGCAAGACGATCGATCAGGCCGCTGCGAATCATGTATATCACAAGAACAATGCGGCTCGCAAAAAGTCGCGTCTTGCGAAGAAGGTCAATTCGCTTGCGAAGTGAAGAGGCTTTTGCATCGTAGAGCATAAACCGCCGTCACGAAAGTGGCGGCTTTTTTCATGCCTTCATGCTTTTTTTGCGAGATAAAGCTCCTTTTGCAGAGCGTTATAAGCATCCAAAGGCATCAGGACAAGATGCTTTCCGTTTTCCCGCTGGATGATAAAGGTTTCCTTGTCCTCATGGGCGCGGTCGGCATACAGGGTGAATTCCTTCAGGAATTCACCGGAGGTGACGGCAATCATATCATCGCTTCCTTTCTTTGAGTTCAATCAAATTTTCGACAAAAGGGTTTCCTTTCCTTCACGAGGCGCAAATCTTTTTTGATTATTTTGTCTTAAAAATCGGAAAATGGTTTTCAAGTGACGCGAAATTTGGTATAGTATAAGGGAGTTATCTGAATCTTTTTCCATTTTTTATCGTTTTCATCATGCAAAGGAGGCAACGGTATGGGACTTATTCAAGCTGCTATGGGGGCTGTAGGCGGCGTGCTCGCTGACCAGTGGAAGGAATTTTTCTACTGCGAGAGCCTGAGCGCGGACATTTTGGTGGCAAAGGGGCAAAAGCGCACCAGCTCGCAGGGGCGCAGCTCCAACACGAGCGGTGAGGACAACATCATTTCCAACGGGTCCGGCATCGCTGTCAATGACGGCCAGTGCATGATTATTGTCGAGTCGGGCGAGGTGGTCGAGGTTTGCGCCCAGCCGGGGCAGTACACCTACGACAAATCCACCGAGCCGTCGGTCTTCTCCGGCAATCTTGGGGACAGCATTATCGCGTCCTTCAAGCAGATGGGGCGCCGCTTCACTTTTGGCGGAGACACGGGCAAGGATCAGCGCATTTATTATTTCAACACGAAGGAAATCATTGGCAACAAGTATGGCACGCCGTCCCCGATTTCGTTCCGCGTGGTGGACCAAGGCGCGGGCATCGACGCCGACTTTGACATCAAGTGCTTCGGCGAGTACAGCTACCACATCGTAGATCCAATCCTTTTCTATAAAAAAGTCTGCGGCAACGTGGAGAGCGAATACAGCCGCAAGGAAATCGACAGCCAGCTCAAGAGCGAGCTGTTGACGGCGCTCCAGCCGGCGTTTGCAAAAATCAGCGTCATGGGCGCGCGCCCGAGCCAGCTCATCGGATATACGAAAGAGATCGCGGCGGCGCTGAAAGAAGAGCTTTCGCAGGACTGGACGCAAGGCAGAGGCATCGAGGTCGTGAAGTTCGGTATCTCGAACATCAGCATGACCGATGAGGATAAGCAACGGTTGAAGGATATGCAGGTCGTTCGCGACGCGAATACGGCGGGGCGCGCGATGGCTGCGGCAGCAGCGGGCGCAATGCGCGATGCAGCGAACAACCAGGGCGGCATGGGCGCGATGGGCGCGTTCATGGGCATGGGCATGGCAGGAAATATGGGCGGCGCCAACGCGGCCAATCTTTTCGCCATGGGACAGCAGCAACAACAAATGCAGCAACAGATGCAGCCGCAAATGCAGCAGGCGGCTCCGGCGGCTGCGGGATGGACATGTGCCTGCGGTCAAGCCGGCAATACGGGCAAGTTCTGTACGGCCTGCGGAAAGCCGCAGCCTGCTCCGGCGGCGGCATGGACCTGTGCCTGCGGACAGGGCGGCAATACGGGCAAGTTCTGCACGGCCTGCGGAAAGCCAAAACCGGAGGGCGGCGACGGGTGGAAATGTTCCTGTGGCGCTGTGAACCAGGGGAATTTCTGCCAGGGTTGCGGCGCGAAGCGTCCGGCCGGTGAGCCGCTTTACAAGTGCGACAAGTGCGGCTGGAACCCGCCGGATCCGAAGAATCCGCCGAAATTCTGTCCGCAGTGCGGCGATCCTTTCGACGATAACGACAAAGTATAAGTTAGAATCCATCAGCCAAAAGGACAAGGGGCTGTCGTTGAAGATTTGTCTTCTAACGACAGCCCCAGATTTTTATATGTGGTATTGAGGTTTCAAAAGTTCCGTGTGGCGTCTCATCCATCCTGACAGTTCGCACCAGCCGTCGCGTTCAGGACGAAGCCGGCCGCCTGTGGAAGAAAAGCAGTTTTCTTCATCGGAGTCAATGGGTTGACAGAGATTGTCGTCAAAGGAACCGATATGCGTTTGTGTCAGCCAATGGTGCGGGGTCACAACGCTTGTGAGTGTTTCCGTCAGCGGCGGAAACAATGAAAGATATTCGTGTCCTTTGGGGGCGATAAGTTCAATCAATGTAGGCAGAATATTCATATGGCCGCCGATAGTGTTTGCTGCAAACAAATCTGAATGTAGTTCCGGATGCCATATTGCAAAGAAATCTCCTATGTTTTCCCGCAATGTGGGATTTTTTCTGTGCGATATGTCGCAATCAAAGGGGAGCACATGCATGGCATGATCACCGGTTACCACGAACAGGCTGTCGGGGAATTTCTCTTGCATATCCCGGATGAATTTGAAAAGAGCCCAGTCAGTATACCAATAACAGCCGAGTTTTCGCTGTGCCATCCGATGGTGGCGGACGGCGTCGGACGCGTCAGGCATGACAGTGTCGACGCTGTATCCGTAGGAATCGACGGGGATAGTGTAAGGGCCGTGGTTTGAAGTCGTATAGAGGAAATGAAGGGTTGGTTCGTCGTTGTTCATTTCATGGATTTTCTTTCCCGCTTCTTCAAGGAAAATATGATCGTAAACGCCGAGCCATGTGCGGGGGGCGTCCGGGGGGGAGAAATCCGGTGCACCGAGCATCATGTCAAATCCAACTGCCGGAAGGAAATGCTGCAGGCTTCCCCAGTTCAGTTCGCCCCCATACCAGAAGGCGGACCGATAACCGAGTTTTCGAAACTGGACAGGGAGAGAAGTGGGAAGTGTGCCGTGCCAAAACGCTTCTGTTTCGTTGAATTCAAGTCCCGCGTCATAAATTCCGAGCAAAAGGCTTACCAGAGACGGTTGCGACAGGAGTCCGGCGGATAAGAAATGGGGGATATGGAAGGTGTGGGAATCATTGCAAAATGTTTTTCCGCCGTCGGCAATATGGAGGTTAGCATAGGGCGGATCCAGCGGGGCCTGCTCGTAGCTTTCCGCCAGCAGGAAAAAGATATGCTTCGGCGGCGTAATACGAGCGCCGCGTGCAACGCGTGAAAAGAGTTCCAGTGGCTGCGGTTTTTCCTTCCAATCTTTGCGGGGCATGATAGCCGTAATGCACGGCGACGATTCTTCGTCGGTGTGGTTCAGAAGCTCATGCGGAGGATGCTTCCAAACGAGCTCCAGAGCGACTAAATCGTCGATGGTCGCTTTCGCGAGAAAAATATCTTCCTTCACAACAGGCGGTATTTCGTCCCATTCCGGTTTTTTCGCATGGTTGAAGCTTCCGCCGTAACGGCAATGGTAAAAGAGAGCGACAGCCGATAAGACAACCGCTGTATTGAAAGCGTATTGAGCAACGGCTGAGGAATAATCAGGATATGGAAATACAGGCGTGGAAAGACAGAATTGCACAGCATAAAAGCAAAGGATGCTGAAGGGGATAAAGCTGAGTAAAACGAGCAGGCCGTGGTTCTGATGGAAAAAAATATCAAGCAGATTTTTCTTGTCGGCGTTTTTCCCCATCCAAAGCGTTTTATTGTAGATATCCCGATAATGGTAATAATAAATGAGTTTTCCAATGAATGCGGCATAAAGGATGACGAGATAGACGCATATGCCCCACGTTCGGATCGTATCGCCAAGGGAGAACCATGCAGGGAAAAATGCTCCCGGCAGGCTCACGAGTATTGAGGAATACAGTAAAACATAGGTATTCCAGTCCATGCCCCACCAAAAACCGTAACGAAAACAATGATAGAATTTTTTCCATTGGCTCATTACCGTTGAAAATGAATATTGGCCGTAAATAACAACAAATACGAAACGAAACAGGGCGCACAAGACAGGAGGTATAAGGAAAAGCTTAATGTCTTGCTGCAGGCCGTAGTAAAATGATGTAAACATGAAGTGCCTCCCGATGGATTGCGTTGTGTGAGAAAAGCCCCGCACGTATGATATTGTACTGCTGTGCATAGGGGGATTGTCAAGTTTTTTAACATCTCCTGAAAACAGCCGATTGCTATTCATGTGTTATCTATTGCAATCGACAGATAAGGAATGGTATAATTTCCCCTGCGTGAAGAAAATGTTCCATTGGAAACAAACGGAGGAAGACAGTATGAAAAAAACAACAAGCAGTTTTTATTTGGTTTGCGAGGAGATACTTCCCGAGGCAATCAAGAAGACCATTCGTGTCAAGGAATTGCTGAAACGCGGCGACGCGCGAACCATCAATGAAGCTGTTGAAAAAATGGATTTAAGCCGGAGCGCGTATTATAAATACAAGGATTATGTGTTTCCTTTTTACGAGGCGAGTAAAAATAAAGTCATTACACTGATTTTTTTGCTCGACAACGAGAAGGGTGTGTTGTCAAATGTATTGAATACTGTTTCGGAGCATTCCGGCAATATCCTGACAATCAATCAGGGAATTCCTTTGCAGGGGGTCGCGAATACGACGATGTCGATTGAAACGGACAAGTTGACGGTGGAGCTGGAGTCGCTTTTGGGAAAACTGCGTTCACTGAATGGCGTTCGGCGACTTGATATTCTTGGACAGGCGTGAGGGGTTGGAATGGAAAAAACAGTCAAAATTGGTCTTTTAGGCGCGGGGACTGTCGGTTCGGGCGTTTTGCAGGTGCTGCGGGAAAATGCGCGGGAGGTCTCATTGAAAGCGGGAGCGTCGGTTGAAATCAAAACGGTGCTCGTTCGCGATGCAAAGAAGCAGCGCCCGAATATGGAAGGGATTGTTGCCACGGATAAGATTGAGGATATCCTGGAAGACAGGGAAATTGACATTGTCGTCGAACTGATGGGAGGACTCCATCCGGCACGAGAATATATGCTTGCTGCGATGGAAGCCGGAAAGCATGTGGTGACGGCGAACAAAGACGTTATTGCACAGTTTGGCGCCAATATGTTTGACGCGGCGGAGAAAAATCACGTCGGCTTTTTGTTCGAGGCAAGCGTCGGCGGAGGTATCCCGATTATCCGCCCGATCATGGAATGCCTGACGGCCAATCGGATTACCGAGGTCATGGGGATCGTCAACGGCACTACCAATTATATGCTGACGAAAATGACGGAACTGGGGGAAGATTACCAGACCGTTCTCAAGGAAGCGCAAGAAAAAGGATATGCCGAGGCAAATCCGGCGGCAGACGTCGAGGGACTGGATGCGGCAAGAAAAGCGGCGATTCTCGCGTCGCTTGCGTTTAATACCCGGGTCACGCTTCCGTCGGTGTCCGTCGAAGGAATCACAAACATTACGCCGGAGGACATTGACTATGCGCGCCAGCTTGGTTATGTGATCAAGCTGTTGGCGATTGCGAAGGATTCGCCGGAGAAAGGCGTTGATGTGCGCGTGCATCCGGCTTTTCTGCCGAAGGATCATCCGTTGGCGTCAGTCAGCGACGTATTCAATGCGATTTTTGTCAAAGGCAATGCTGTCGGCGAAGCCATGTTTTACGGGCGGGGCGCCGGTTCTCTCCCTACGGCGTCCGCAGTGATTGCGGATATTGTTTCGTTGGCGCGGGGCATCGTCAACGGTGAAGTGCGTGAGGTCGGATTCCAGGTCTTTGGGCAAAAGCAGATTTGCCCGATTGAAGAAACGGTCTCCGCCTATTATGTGCGGTTGCTTGTGGCGGATATGCCGGGCGTTCTGGGAGCAATTGCGACGGCATTCGGGGACGAGGGTGTGAGCTTGAATTCTGTAATTCAGACGCGAAAGGTGGACAATCTTGCGGAGATTGTGGCAATCACCCATCATGTCAAGCATCGCCGCATTGCGCGCGCGCAGCGTACGCTTTCGGCGCTTCCTGTTGTGACTAAAATATCGAGCGTGATTCGCGTGGAAACGCCGCCGACAATGGAGGTGGCGTGATATGCGAAAATCAGTTAAAATTCGTGTTCCGGGGACGAGCGCAAATTGCGGCCCCGGTTTCGATTGCCTCGGCGTTTCCTGCACGATTTACAATGATTTGGAATTGACGCTTTTGAAAGAGCCGACGCTTGAAATCCAAGCGGAGGGCGAAGGGGCGGACAGCATACCGACGGACGAGCGCAATCTCGCATGGCGCTCCATTCAACTTCTTTTGCATCGCGTGAAAGCGGATGAGGAATATCGGGGTGCGATTATCCGAATGAAAAACGGCGTTCCGCTGTCCCGGGGTCTCGGAAGCAGCGCGGCAGCTATTGTGGGCGCTCTGAAAGCGGCGAATGTGCTGTTGGGAAATCCGTTTGATCGCCGTGGATTGCTGCAGATTGCAACGGAAATCGAGGGACATCCGGACAATGTCGCTCCTGCAATTTACGGGGGATTCACGGTCAGTCTGGTTCATGAAGGGGTGCCCGAAAGTTTTGCCTTTTTGCCCAAATTGCCATTGAAACTGGTGATAGCCGTTCCTGATTTTCATTTGTCGACAAAGGCTGCCCGTAATGCGCTCCCAGAGGCAGTGCCTATGAAGGACGCCGTGTTCAATGTGGGGCGCGCGGCATTGCTGGTAGCTGCACTGGCGAAAGGGAATGTTCCTTTTTTGCGTCATGCGTTTGACGACGCGTTGCACCAGCCGTATAGGGCGAAATTGATTCCCGGCATGTATGATGTGTTCGAGGCGGCGCGGAACGCAGGGGCGCTCGGCGTCGCGATGAGCGGAGCGGGACCGTGCATTGTCGCGTATACGACGAATCATGCGGCGACAGTGGGAGACGCAATGGTGGAGGCGTTTCGCCGGCACGATGTTTCCGCGCGTGCGCTTGCGCTCGATGTCGACAAGCGAGGAGCGCATATTGCAAAGGAATAATAGTTGGCGAAAGGAGACTTGTGCGTGCGTGTGACGAAGAAGACAAAGATCGAAATGATTCGCGTTTTGTCCGAAGTATATGCGGACGCGAAGCCTGCGCTGCTGTTCAAAAATCCCTTCGAGCTTCTCATTGCCGTGATTTTGTCCGCGCAATGTACCGACCAGCGGGTCAATATCGTCACGAAGCGGCTTTTCGCGAAAGCGGCGACGGCGGAGGCAATCGTCAAGATGGGGCTTTCAGGGCTGGAAAAAGAGATTCATGAATGCGGTTTTTTCCATGCGAAGGCAAAAAATATCCTCGCGACTTCGGAGATTCTTGCCCGCGATTACGGCGGAAAGGTGCCGGCGGATTTTGACGCGTTGATTGCTTTGCCCGGCGTCGGGCGAAAGACGGCCAATGTCGTGATGAGCGTCGCGTTCAATTATCCTGCGATTGCAGTGGATACCCATGTTTTTCGTGTGGCGAATCGGCTGCGTCTCGCGGTGGGCGAGACGCCGGAGGAAGTCGAGCTCGGCCTGCAAAAGGCGATTCCACGGGAACATTGGAGCGACGCGCATCATTGGCTGATTTGGCACGGGCGGAGGATATGCAAGTCGCGTCGCCCGCTTTGTGCGGATTGCCCGTTGGCGAAGCTTTGTCCGTCCTTCGGCACGGACGGATCAGACGAAAAAAAGGCGAACGGAAAGAAGAAGACAAATGGAGGAAAGAAAGCGTGATTTACCGGAAGCCGACCTTTGACGATGTCGAGGCGATTTATCAGATGGTTTACGACTACGCGCAGGAAGGCGCCATGCTCGCGCGTTCGCGGAACGCACTCTATGAGACGCTGCGCGATATGATCGTGGCGGAAGAAGACGGGCGGATTGTCGGTGTCGGCGGGCTCCATTTCATTTGGGACAAGCTTGCCGAAGTGCGGACGATGGCTGTGGCGTCCGGCTGCACCCGCCGGGGCATCGGAGCGGAAATCGTGCGGCGGCTTCTCGATGAGGGGCGGCAGTACGATGTCGCTTGCGTGTTCACGTTGACGTATCAGGTGGATTTTTTTGCCGCCATGGGCTTTCGGAAAGTGGCGAAGGAAGAGCTTCCGCCGAAGGTCTGGAAAGACTGCATTGACTGCCCGAAGTTCCCAAACTGCGACGAAGTGGCAATGGTGCTCGATCTTTGATTTTATCGAACAAAAGACCTCTCCCGTGTATGGCGGGAGAGGTCTTTTTCAAGGCTTATAGCGCAGGCAAAAGTTCCGCAAGGCCAGTGTGACCGGAACGGATCAGGTCTTTTTGGAGATTTTCCAGCCACGCGGCGAGGCGCGGGCAACGCATTCGTCCTTCGAAACGGAACATGGTGTGCGGCAACGCGCCGAAAATCGGTACACGGTTCAATGCGTAAAGGTCATCGCCCGTATGGACGTTGCCGAGATTGACTGTGAAGGCGGCACGATAGCCGGATGCATTGACGCGAGATTTGATGTATTCGTTCGTGAAGCCGCAGGGATAAGCGAGAACTTCGATGCGGCGTTTCAGGCGTTTCTCCAGCAAGTCTTTTGAGTCGGCAAGTTCATGGTTGACGGAGTTCGGGGAAAGTTCGGTCAACACATTGTGATCGACGGTGTGGCTGCCGAACTCGATGCCGGACGATTGCATTTCCGAGAGCTGCTCCCATGTCAGGTAATTCGGGTAGAGGCTCACATATTCGGAAATCAGGAAGATACAGGCTTTCATATTATGCTTTTTGAGAATGGGGAACGCGCACTGATAATTATCGATATAGCCGTCATCAAAGGTGATCAGTACCGGGCGTTCGGGAAGCGAGCCTTTTCCATCAAGGAAGTCAAGCAATTCGGAGACGGTAATTGTTTGGTAGCCGTTTTCTTCCAGCCAGGCCATTTGCGTCTCGAATTCCGATGTCGATACGGTCAGCAGGTTTTCGTCCACGTCGTTTATTTGGTGATAGTTCAATACGGGAATGCCGCTCGGCTTGGAATAGAAAGCAAGCATGGCGAAGCCGAAAATAATTAGAACGGCAATACATAAACGAAGCAAAATAGGTTTCATGAGCATCTTCCTCAATGTATCTAAAATTTCAAGACAAAATATATAGCAACTGGAATTTTATGTCAAGGTTTGCTGTGCAATGGAGTCTCTTTGTGGTATACTTGTACAGGTATGGCGCTTGCCGTATAAACATATGAAAACAGGGAAGATCACAGGATAGGAGCGAAACCATGACAGAACGAAACGCGCTGTGCTGGTGCGGCAGCGGAAAAAAATACAAACATTGCCATTTGGCGTTTGATGAGCGTATTGCGGGGATGAAATTCAATTTTTTTCGCGGACAGGTGCGTCCGCCGAAGAAAATCATCAACAATGAAAAGGATATTGAAGGAATAAAGAAAAGCGGCGTCGTCAACGACGGCACGTTGGATCTGATGGCGGAGATGATCCGCCCCGGCATCGACACGGAGACGTTGAACAAGGCGGCGCATGAGTATATCGTGTCCCACGGTGCGATTCCCGCCTGCCTTGACTACGAAGGTTATCCGAAAAGCGTCTGCATTTCCATCAACGACGTGGTTTGTCACGGGATTCCTTCCAAGGATACGATTTTGAAGGAAGGCGACATTGTCAATATTGACTGCACGACAATTCTCGACGGATATTTTGCCGATGCGTCGCGGATGTTCATGATCGGCGAGGTGTCGCCGGCAGCGGAGAGGCTGGTGCGGGTGACGAAGGAGTGCATGGAGCTTGGCATCGAGGCGGCGAAGCCGTGGCATTATCTCGGAGATATTGGCGCGGCTTGCGGCAGCCACGCGCATAAGAACGGCTACTCCGTCGTGACCGATCTCGGTGGGCACGGCGTCGGCAAGGCGTTCCACCTGGAGCCGTTCGTGCCGCACGTTGGGGAGAAGAATACGGGAATGCTTTTGGTGCCGGGCATGGTACTGACAGTGGAGCCGATGATCAACGAGGGCACTTATAAAGTCACGACGGACAAAAAGGACGGCTGGACGGTGCGCACGAAGGATCATAAGCTGTCCGCTCAGTGGGAAAAGACAATCCTGATTACGGAGACGGGAACGGAGGTCTTGTCGAGCTGATGAAAAGTTTTTCGGAGATGAATGTTTCCGAGGCGGCTTTGGCGAAGCTACGCCGTCTCGGGATCGATACGGCGACGCCAGTGCAGGAAAAGGCGATTCCTCTGGTGCGCAGTGGCGCGGACGTCATTGTGCAGGCGCCGACGGGCACAGGCAAAACCCTGGCTTTTTTGCTTCCTCTGATGGAGAAAATGAAGGCGCATGTGGACGAGGCGCAGGTTCTCATCGTGACGCCGACGCGGGAGCTGACCTTGCAGATTGCAAAGGTGGCACGTTCCCTCGCGGAAGCGTTTTCCCTCCGGACGCTCGCGCTTTACGGCGGACAGGATATCGAGCGGCAAAAGGACAAGCTGCGCCGCCATCCGCAGTTGATTATCGGTACGCCGGGACGTCTTCTCGATCATTTGCGTCGAAAGACGCTCCGCATTTCGCAGGCGAACCGTGTAGTGCTGGACGAAGCGGATGAAATGATGAAACGAGGCTTTTTTGAGGATGTCGAGCAGCTTGTTGCGTCGCTTGCCCCAGACAGGCAGATTCTGCTTTTTTCGGCGACCATGCCGGAGCGCGTCCGTGTTTTGGCGCATCGCTATATGCGGTTGCCGCAGGAAGCAAAAATCGAGGCGGAGCATATCACGCTGGACACGATTGCGCAGACGGTCGTTGATACGACGGAGGAAACGAAGCTGGACAAGCTTTGCCGGATTATCAACGAGAAACAGCCTTATCTGATGATGGTGTTCTGCATGACGCGGCAACGCGTCCATAAGGTGACAATGGATTTAGCGAAGCGCGGCTATCTCGTCGACGAGCTTTCCGGCGACTTAACGCAGGTGCAGCGGACGCTTGTCCTGAAACGGTTTCGCACGGCGGAGCTGCAAATCCTCGTGACGACCGACATTGCGGCGCGGGGGCTTGATATCGAGGGCGTTACGCATGTCGTGAATTATGATATCCCACGGACGACGGAGGATTATATTCACCGGATTGGGCGTACGGGGCGCGCGGGGAAGACGGGCGAGGCAATCACATTTGTCAATGCGCGGCAATATGACCAGCTTCGGCGGATCGAAGCGGGTATCAAGAGCCGTATCGCGAAGCAGCGTTCCACGCGGAGCCGCGAGCAGGCAAAGGCGCGTGCCGAGGCTCGCGCCAAGGCTTTGCGGGAACGTGCGGAGGAAAAGAAAAAAGAAGCGAGGCCTTTAAGCAAATACGCGAACCGCAAAGGTGCGGAGCATAAGGGCAGGAACCCCCGCAGCCGCAGGAATCCTGGAGCGAGGTTTGAGGCGAAGGAACGCGGAAAGGGCCGCCCGAAGAAAAAAAGGTAATTTTTGCAGGATTTTTTTCGGCGTTCGCGAATAGTATCCATGATAGAATTTTTTCGACACAGCGATATTATATAAAAAGAGGGGGATTTCTTATGAGCGAGCAAAAACAAACGGTTGCTATCGTCTGCGGCGGCGGTCCGGCGCCCGGCATGAACGGCGTCATTTCTGCCGTGACGCTGGAAGCGCATCGTCAGGGCTGGGACGTTCTCGGTATGTACGAGGGTTTTTCGCATTTGGCGAAAGGCGAAAAGAAATACATCAAACTGACCGATGAGGATGTAAGTCGGATCCATCTGCAGGGCGGCTGCATGCTCCAAATGTCGCGGTACAATCCGACGAAGAAGGAAGAGGATCTCACGGCAGTTGTTAATACGCTTAAGGAACTCGGCGTCACTTATCTTGTGACCATTGGGGGCGACGATACGGCGTTCAGCTCGATGACGGTGGCGGCGCACGCGACGAAGAACGGTCATCCGATTCGTTCCGTCCATGTGCCGAAGACAATCGATAACGATTTGCCGTTGCCCGAAGGAATCCCGACATTTGGTTTTGAAACGGCTCGTGCGCTTGGCGCGATTGAAGTCGCGAATCTGATGGAGGATGCGCGCACCTCGAACAATCGCTGGTATTTTGTCGTGGCGATGGGACGTACGGCGGGACACCTTGCCCTCGGTATCGGCAAGGCGGCCGGCGCGCCTGTTACGGTCATCCCCGAGGAATTCTCTGCGGACAAAATTCCGCTTCATCAGGTTGTGGACGTTCTCATCGGATCCATGATCAAGCAGAAGGCGGCAGGGCGCAGCTACGGTGTCGCGGTTGTCGCTGAGGGCGTGATCGAGAAGATCATGGAAGAGGATTTAAAAATGCTCGGCGATCTTGCGTTGGACGAGCATGGGCATATCCGCTACGCGGAACTGGATTTTGGCGATATCCTGAAACAGCAGGCGCTTCGCGAGCTTGACCGTCTTGGCGTCAAGATGACGATTGTGGACAAGGAAATCGGCTACGAACTTCGCTGCAGTTCGCCGATTCCGTACGATATCGACTATACGCGTTCGCTGGGGTACGCGGCGGTGCATTTCCTCAAGGAAGGCAACACGGGCGCGATGATTACGATCCAAAAGGACGGCGCGGTGCCGATGTACTTTGACGATATCAAGGACCCGGCGACAGGCAAGACCCGCGTGCGCCGCGTCAATATTGACTCGGCGGCTTACAAAATTTCGCGGGGATTCATGATTCGACTGGAGAAAGAAGACCTTGCGGACGAGTCCGTTGCGAAAGCTTTTAAGCTGTCGACGGCCGAAATGGCAAAACGGTATGGATATCTTTTTGAGTGATATGAAAATGATTTGTTAAATAAGGAAGGAAAATCCCTCATTTCGGCGAATACCGAAAAGAGGGATTTTTTATCGGGGATTTGATGTTTTGTACACTTAAAATTTTAAGGAGGAGGAGCATATATGCCTTATGTCAACATCAAGATCACGCGGGAGGGTGAAGTCACGGCGGAACAAAAGCGTCAGTTGATTGAAGGTGCAACGAATCTTCTGCATGATGTACTCGGAAAGAATAAGGCGACCACTGTAGTCACTATAGACGAGGTGGACACGGACAACTGGGGAATTGGCGGCGTGCCAGTAACGGAGATTCGAAAGAAAGGAAAGTGATGAAACGTTATGGAAATCATGAAATTGATGGAATGGTGCCGTACTTATCGGCGTTTTAATCAGTCGAAGCCGATTCCGGAAAACGTGCTGGAGAATATCATGGAAGCGGCGCGGTTGGCGAATTCGGCCTCGAACCGTCAGCAGCTCCGGTTTCTTGTTGTGCGTTCTCCGGAAATGGTGGAAAAAATTTTCCCATTTACCCATTGGGCGGCGATATTGCCAAAAGAACTCGGTCAGCCGAAGGACGGGGAGCACCCGGTGCTTTTTGTTGTGCCAATCTATGAGGCGTCGGAAAAGGCGAAATGGACGGACGTCGATATTGGAATTGCCGAAACACGGATGACGCTCGCGGCTGCCGCCGAAGGCGTCGGAAGCTGTATCCTCGCCAATATCGAGCGCGATCCCATTCGCGAAGTGCTTGGACTTCCCGCGTCGAAAGAGATTGCAACCATTGTGGCATTCGGTTATCCGACACATGAATCCCATATCGTCCCGATGAAAGACGGCGATGTCAAATATTATCTGGACGAAAAGAAAGACTATTGCGTGCCGAAGCGAAATAAAGAAGAATTGTTCCGTATGGTGTAATAGGCTGCAAATCATAAAAGTTTGTATATAAAATAACGGTCTCGGAAACAGTTCATTTCTGGGACCGTTATTATTTGGAAACATTTTATTTGTCAAGCAGGATTTTGAATTTGCTGCCGGGACGGATACAGGAAATCAGAAACAGTTCTTCCTGCTTGATTTGTGCTATGACGTTGGTGCGCGGATCGGAGGGTTGGGGGCGTTTTATGATTTGAAGTTCTCCCTGGTATCGGGGATAGTCGACATTGTCCAAAGTAATCGCACCGAAAGGGCGAGAAACTGTATTTTCCGGCAGGAGCGGGATGGAGAATTCTTTTGCGCGAGCCTTGCTTTCCACGGCGCGTACGGCATCCCGTGCTTCGTCCGGGCGTGCGGTGAAAGGCTGTGAGAGGAGACGATAGACAGCTTCGTTTTTGACAGTGGGGACGGCGCGAAGCGTCACAGCGTGTTGATCCGTGTTGGCAAGTGCGGCCAGTTCATCGTCCGTTGGCAGCGAGTCAGAGAGAAAGATATCGTTGAGACAGAGAGCCGCCAAATGACGAACGGCGAGTTCGACAGAAAAGCTTCGATGAAGTTCCAGGGTAGGAAGCCCATTGTGGAGGGGGGAACGTTTTCTTCCGTTTTGTGTCGCGACAAAAGCACCGGTGCGAATGCCGTATCGGTGCAGCAATGCCGTTTTTTCCGTTAGGGCGCGGATGGAAAGACCGGTTCCGGTGCGTGGATAAAAGTTGTGCAGGGCTTCGACGCATGAGAAATCTGCTCCGTTTTTTGAGAGCGTTATAAGGAATTCTTCAGAAATTGCGGACGCATTGAGTTGAATTCGCGCGCCTGTTTTATTGCGAGTGAACGAAGCAATTTCAGTAGCGTCAAAGCCGTCGTCGAGACGGAGGGTATGTATGCCATATTCATAAAAGGCTTCAGGCGTGCAAGAGGAGAGGCCTAAAATTTCGGCACTTTCAGGCGTGACGTCGGCAATCAGGTCAAAACAGGCGTTGCGTGCCGCGGCGAGAATGGCGTGCAGACCGTCGATAAAAGTGGATTTGTCATGCTCCGGAATATGCAGCGAAGTAAACAGTCGTGTGATGTTTAGGCGAGCAGCATGGCGAATTAAGGCAACATTTTCTTCCAATGTGTTGTCGAGACCGGGATATACGGATATGCCGAGAGCCATTTATTTCACTTCTTTCTTAATTTTTCGGAGCGCGGCGGCAAGTTGGCCGTCCGTTCCCATCAGGAGACAATTCGCTTCTTCCTTTGTGCAATTGCCGATTGCGATGAGAATTGCGGGCTTTGCCCGTCCGTCTGCAATGCGAAGCGCTTCCGCGGCTTTCTCGCGGGGGCAGCGGGCAATCTCGGCGACAATATTCAGGGCGCGTTCACGCAACTTTTCGTTTGTGGCGGCTACGTCTACCATCAGATTTCCGTAAACCTTTCCCAATCGGATCATCGCACCGGTGGAGAGCATGTTCAGTATAATTTTTTGTGCTGTGCCTGCTTTCATACGCGTAGAGCCGGTAATGACCTCTGCACCGGTTACCGCCGTTAAATCGATATCGGCAATGGCAGCAATGGGAGAGTCGGGCGTGCAGGCGACGGCGGCGGTGAAGGCGCCTTGTTGTTTTGCGTATCGGAGGGCACCGACGACATAAGGCGTGCGTCCTGAGGCGGAAAGTCCGACGATTGAATCAAGTTCTGTGACTGAAAGGCTGGAAAGATCGGACTCACCTAGTGATTCGTCGTCTTCCGCACCTTCCTTTGCGCGAAACATAGCGCCTGTTCCTCCGGCAATGAGGCCTGTTACGAGTTCGGGGGGCGTGCTGTATGTCGGAGGACATTCCACGGCATCGAGAACGCCGAGACGCCCTGACGTACCCGCGCCGCAATAAATCAGCCGCCCGCCGATTTTCATCCGATGGGCAATTGTATCTACGGCTTCCGCGATTTTTGGCACAAGCGGCGTAACGGCGTCTACAGCTTTTTGATCCTCCGCATGAATAACCTGTATTATTTCCAATGGAGAAAGTTCGTCGATATGTGTGCTGGCTGGATTTTTCTTTTCGGTTTCCAATTGATTTAAATCAATCATCATGATACCTCCCCATAAAATATAGATTTGCCGCGGTTTAAAAAAATCCTGCCGCAAAAAGTGAAAAAAAGAGTTGACAAGGGGAAATTGATGAGGTAATATAAACAAGCTGACTGACGGGGACGTCGGTCGGGGGCGCACCCTGAAAACTGAACAATGCAGAAATGAATCATCTAGTTATTTTTGATTCAAGCCAGATGTGCGGTTTGTGTAAGACACATGAACCTAACAATTCTTTTACAAAGACGATTTCGGAGCCAAGAACTGAAATGAAGTTATTCGCCGAAGGCGAATAACTAAGATATCCCTAAGCGCTGAAGCGCTAAGGGCTGATCTTATCATGGAGAGTTTGATCCTGGCTCAGGACGAA
The DNA here is from genome assembly GCA_947167825.1 of uncultured Selenomonadales bacterium. Taxonomy (GTDB): domain Bacteria; phylum Bacillota; class Negativicutes; order Selenomonadales; family Selenomonadaceae; genus RUG12372. Next base: position 17,105 of record CAMVJN010000023.1, read on the forward strand.
CGCTGGCGGCGTGCTTAACACAT
>CAMVJN010000024.1 GCA_947167825.1 uncultured Selenomonadales bacterium
CCGATTCCCAATCCAGCGACTACACCGACTGGAAAAATCTCGCGCAGGACGCTTTCAAGCGCAACCCCGACGCCGCGTTTTTCACGAACCTCGGCGACCTCGTGGACAACGGCGAAGAGCACAGCCAATGGGACGCATGGTTCGACGCGGTGGAGGGCATGGCGGAGCGGATTCCCTTCGCGCCGGTCATGGGCAACCATGAGACCTACGACAAGCAATGGGAAGTTCGCCTGCCGTTGGCGTATTTGGCCGAGTTCGACGTACCGGAAAACGGCAGCCAATCTTTTTCCCGCTATTATTATTCCTTCGATTTCGGCGACGTGCATTTCATCGTGCTGAACACCCAATGGGACGAAACCGAGGAATTCCATCCGGGGCTGTTAGAGGAACAGCTGGAATGGCTGCCGAAGGATGTCGCCGCCAGCAACAAGAAATGGAAAGTCGCGCTCATGCACAAGGACGTGCTGCAATACAGGATCGGGAAACGCCCGGAACGCAAGGAAGGCTTCAGCAAATTCGGCGAGGCGTTCATGCCGCTGTTCGACGATCTCGGAATCGACGTCGTGCTGTCCGCGCATCTGCACACATATCGAAACCGGGGCCATATCAGAGCGTTTCAACGCGACCCGTCCGGCCCGCTTTACATCCTGACCGGCGTAGCAGGAAACGTCCGCTACCCGGGCCTATGGATCGACCACGCGCTGGACGAGAAAGTCGCTCCCCAGCCGGAAACAGACAACTATATGACGCTGGAAGCGTCAAAAGACGCCCTGCGGTTCCAATGCTTCCTGCCCGACGGCACGATCATCGACGATGCGACGGCAAAAAAATGAACACAAAAAACAGCCCGTTTTCCTCTTGCAATCGAAAACGGGCTGTGCTATACTATGCGCGTGATAAAGAAAGCACGGCAATGAAGCCATACGGGTCGGCGCGGACAGCGCACGATGTTCGTGTGGCGTTTTTTAGTTTTCCGTGCACATTTGGGAAAGGCGGTAATCAAAATGGACGACCTGTTGTATGTGATTCCTGCGAACACCCCGAAGGACAAGATCGCAAGCATGCTGAAATCCCATCCGGAGATCAAGTTCGTCTCGCTGGTGGGCATCGATCTCGCCGGAAACGACACCGACGAGAAGATCCCGATGCGGATCTTCCTGAAGGATATGGACGAATTCTACGCGGGCACCGCAGTGCAGACCGACGGCTCGTCGGTGGTACTGCCGGGCATCGCGACGCTGAACAACGCGAAGGTCGACATGCCGATCGACCCGTCGGTCAACTGGTTCGTCGATTACAATTACGAGCATTATGACGAGGAAACGGAGCGTCCCGTGGGCACGCTCAGGATTCCCGCGTTCCTGATCCACGAGGGCAAGCGCGTCGACTCCCGCGCGGTGCTGGCGGACACGCTGGAGTTCGTCAAGAAGGAGCTGCTCGCCCTTCTCAAGAAGCATCCGAAGCTCTCCGGCCTCGAGCACGTGAACGGCGCGGAGGTTGCCGACGTCAAGTTCACCTCGGCGACGGAGCTGGAATTCTGGGTCAAGACGCCGCTGGAGGAAGCGGATATCGCCGAGATGAGCGCGTCGCAGGTCATGCAGGAGCAATACTGGCAGAGGACGCGCGGCGCGGTGCGCACGGCTCTCGAGCAGAGCGTCCTGCTCGTCGACAAGTACGGCCTGAAAATGGAGATGGGGCACAAGGAGGTCGGCGGTCTCAAAGGCCATATCAACGAGTCCGGCGCCATGTCCCACGTCTGCGAGCAGCTCGAGATCGACTGGCAGTTTGCCGACGCGCTGCAGGCGGCGGACAATGAGCTCCTGATCCGCACGCTGGTCAAGGAAGTGTTCCGGGAGAACGGCCTCGAGGTCAATTTCAAGGCGAAGCCGATGATCGGCCTCGCGGGCAACGGCGAGCACACCCATATCGGCATGGCGGCGGTCATGAAGGACGGTTCGATTGTGAACCTGTTCGCGCCGAAGGAAATGAAGAAGGACTTCCTGAGCGCGGTAGGCTACGGCGCGATCATGGGCCTTCTGAAGAATTACGAGGCCATCAATCCGCTGGTCTCCGCGACCAACGATTCGCTGAACCGCCTGAAGCCCGGATTCGAGGCGCCGGTCTGCATCGTGACTTCGCTGGGCAACACGCCGGAAATCCCGTCGCGCAACCGCACGATCCTCGCGGGTCTCGTCCGCGATGCGCAGAATCCGCTGGCGACGCGCTTCGAGCTGCGCGCCTGCAACCCGTACACGAATACGTACCTCGTGCTGGCAGCTGTCTACTCCGCGGTGCTGGACGGCGTCAAGATGGCGGCGGAGCATACGACGAAGGAGCTCCTCGCGGAGCTATCCAAGAAGCCGGGAGAGAAGGGATTCTATCTCGAAACCGACCGCGCCTACCGGAGCGAGCAGGACGTGTTCGAGGACTACACGGCGGAGGAGCGCGACCGGATGTTTGGCGCGCCGCCTGCGACGGTCTGGGAGAACATGGAGAACCTGAACAACTATCCGGAGAAGAAAGCCGTCATCACGGCGGGCGGAGCATTGGACGAGAAAATCCTGAACGCCTTTGTCGAGGGCGCGTTGCTGCGCTGGAAGACGGAGCTGGTGAGCCGGATCATCCCGGAGAACCGCGCCATCGTCCGTTCCGCGCAGGAAATCGTCTCCGACTTCGTCACCGACCAGGACGCATACAATTGGACGAAGATCAGCGGCATCCGCAGCTACCTCGCGAAGGACAGCATCGACGAGAAGTCCCTGTTCACGCTGCTGACCAACGCCCTGATGGGCGGCGACTATGCCACGGCCTCCGGCCTGCAGGTGGAGATGTACGACAAGATCGAGGAACTGAAGAGCCTGTACGACGCCTACTCCAAGAACATGATCTGAACTTGCATGTTAAGGAACCACTGAATAAGTCCCTCCGCACCTCTGTCGGATTTTTTTCCGACTGCCGTCGTCAAATCCCTCTCGACGTAGCGATGCTACGCCTTCGAGTTCTTTTCCTAGTCAGTCGAAAAAATCTCTCGACAGATGCACGAATTGACTTAATCAGTGATTCCTTAAAAGCCGGTCGCAGCTGCAGCCGGCTTTTAACATGCAACAAGGATTGACCTTTGCGTCCGTCTATGGCATGATAGTATTGATTGATAATATCAATAAAAGACGGGAGTGATTGTGTTGAAGATCCGCAAATACAAGCCTGAGGATATCACCGCCATGCTCGCAATCTGGAACGAAGTCGTCGAAGAGGGAGACGCGTTCCCGCAGGAAGAACCGCTGGACGAGAAAACGGGCGCAAAGTTTTTCGCCGAACAAACCCGTACAGCCGTCGCGGAGGACGAGGGAAAAATCCTCGGCCTATATATCCTCCATCCGAACAACGTGGGCCGCTGCTCCCATATCGCGAACGCCAGCTACGCGGTCGCGTCGTCAGCGCGGGGCAAGCATATCGGCGAAGCAATAGTCTTCGACTCCATCCGCTATGCGAAAACGCTTGGCTTCCACATCCTGCAATTCAACGCGGTAGTGGAAAGCAATATCCACGCACGGCATCTATACGAGCGAATTGGGTTCAAGCAACTCGGAACCATCCCCCGGGGATTTCGGATGAAAAACGGGAGGTACGCGAATATCTGCCCGTATATTTATGAGTTGTGAAATTGAGCAAGATGCCCGAAATGACAACGGTTTCTTGTGCATCTGCGCCCGTGTCCCGCATTATCACAAGATATACACAATTTCATCCACATCCTGTGCACAAACATTCGTGCTTGTTCATGCTTTTTTCATGAATTGACTTCAGGAACGGCCAGCGAAAAATGCACGACCACGTCCGGCCAGCCTTCCAGCGGCACCCAGCCGCGCACGCGCTCGGCGAACGGGCGGTCCAGCTTTCCCTCTCCCGTGGACAGTGCCTCGGCTTTGCGGCATCCCTTGTGGCTCTCCGGCGCGCCGAAGGCCGCGCAGATTTCGCCGGGCATCCGCCCGTTTTTCGCCGCGAAGGCGTTGACCGCGATTACATGGTGCTTGCCGTCGATGAGCCGCGCCTGACCCGGGAATTTCTCCCATGTCTTGTGGAATGCCTCGATCAATTCAGCATAACGCTTGTCCGCCGTCATATCCAATCCCTCCCCGTGTATTGTTTTCTATACCCCTTCATATTATACATGAAAAACGCGGCGCGAAAAAGTGCGTCGCGTTTCTTTGTATCGCCAAAATTTGTATGCTATAATTGCAAAAGCGACAGGAGGGAGCGGCATGGGCAGAACGAGATTTTTTCGTTACGGCGAAAAGGAAACGGCGTACCTGAAATCGCGGGACAAGAAACTCGCGGCAATCATCGACGCTGTCGGCCCGATCCGGCGGGAATTGGACACGGACCTGTTTTCCGCCGTTGTCCGTCATATCGTAGGGCAGCAGATTTCCGGCAAGGCACTGGCCGCAGTCTGGGGGCGGCTTTCGGACGGCCTCGGCACGGTGGACGCAGCGACGGTGCTGGCCGCGGGTGAAGAAAAGCTGCATTCCTTTGGCATGAGTTTTCGCAAAGCTTCGTACATTACGGACTTTTCCCGCAAAGTCGAGAGCGGGGAATTCCGCCTCGCGGCGCTGAAAAAAATGAGCGACGCGGAGGCCGTCGCCGCTCTTTCGTCGCTTTCCGGCGTCGGCGTCTGGACGGCGGAAATGATTCTGCTGTTTTGCCTCGAACGTCCCGACGTGATGAGCTTCGGCGACCTTGCGATCCGGCGCGGGCTTCGCATGGTTTATCGCCATCGGGAAATCTCCAAGGAACGATTCGAAATGTATCGCCGCCGATTTTCCCCCTGCGGCAGCGTCGCGAGCCTGTACCTTTGGGCGGTATCCGGCGGCGCTTTGCCCGGTGTGTCCGACCCGGCGGAAAAGAAGCGAGGCAAAAAATCATGACCGTTTTCGCAAGCTGCGCCTCACCATTGGGAAAAATATTGCTCGCCGCCGACGACGAAGGACTGACAATGCTTGGTTTCCCCGGCAAAAATGACGCCGCGCCCGTTCCCCCCCGCCATCCGGTCCTGCAGGAAACGAAACATTGGCTCGACCTTTATTTTTCCGGGCGAAATCCCGAATTCACGCCGCCGCTCCATTTGCTCGGCACGCCGTTCCAATTGGAAGTCTGGCGGCTTCTGCTCAATATCCCCTTCGGAAAGACGACGACTTACGGCGCACTGGCAAAAGAGATCGCTCAACGCCGCGGCGTCCGGCGCATGGCGGCGCAGGCTGTCGGCGGCGCGGTTGGGCGCAACCCGGTGGCACTGATTGTGCCCTGCCATCGCGTGATCGGCGCGGACGGAAGCCTGACCGGTTACGCAAGCGGACTTGACAAAAAAGCATGGCTCATGGCACTGGAAGGAATCGATTTGCAACCGCCCTTTCAGCCTTTTTAGAGGAAAAAATGATTTAATGAAAAAAATTTGTGCATAAAGGAAGAGCGCATTGAGCAAGAAAAAAACTCAAAAACATAAACCCGCCCACAGCAAAAAGAACGACTATGGCTTTTGGATTTGGATCCTTGCGATTATTTTCCTCGCGTTTGGGGTCGGCGCGGGTTTTTACTTCGCCTCGTCGAGCCTCTTTGACAAGCCGGGAAAGCGTACGCGCACGGAGACTCATTCGTACCAGCCGACGGAAGCGCTGCTGGTAGCGAAGGACAAGACCACAGTGATGATCATGGGCGTCGACGAGCGCGCGGACGACGTGGGCCGTTCCGATACGCTGATGATAGCAACGGTGGACCCGAAGAAAAAGAGCGCGTCGCTGCTCTCGATTCCCCGCGACACCCGCGTCCATGTCCCCGGCTACGGCTACGACAAGATCAATGTCGCTTATTCCCTCGGCGGCCATGAGCTGACGCAGGACACCGTCGAAGAATTCCTCGATACGCCGATAGAGCATTATGTCCTGATCAAAGTCCCCGCCTTCAAGCGCATCATCGACGCCATCGGCGGCGTGGATATCGACGTGGAAAAGCGCATGTACTACGTCGACGAATGGGACGACGACGGGGGTCTTGTCATCGACCTCTATCCCGGGCCGCAGCATATGGACGGCGCGACGGCCATTACCTACGTCCGGTACCGCGACGAGGAAGGCGACATCGGGCGCATCGAGCGGCAGCAGAAATTCATGCAGGCCGTCATGGACCAGGTTATGTCTCCCTCGATTATCCCTCGGCTGCCGGGTATTATCCGCGAAGTCATGAGCTCCATGGAAACGGATTTGTCCTTCCGGCAATGCCTGGAACTGGCCGGCGCGCTGAAGGAAGCGAAATCCAACGGGCTGACGACGAAAATGGTCGCGGGACGCCCGCTTTACATCGACGAAATCAGCTATTGGATTCCTGACCTTTACGACACCCGTGAGGATATGGCCGACATGCTCGGTATTTCCATCAGCGATAACGCGAAAAACGAAATGGAACGCGACGCCTCCGCGTATGCGGCGTCCATCCCGTCGAACGCAAAGGAAGTCCCGGAAGACGACAACACGATCGGGCGCTTGATTCGTGAAGGCGCAAAGCCGCCGCGTCCCGGCGACCGCGACAGCGTGACCTCCCCGACGTCACCACGCACCGGCAAAGGTTCGGAAGACGAAAGGCAGCGCCCGACGACGACGAAACCGGATGCGCAGCCGACGGATACGGACAACACCTCCCGCAGCCAGGAAACCGACGACACGAAAACGAATTCCGAAACGGCCGCCGAAACGAAACCGTCGGCCACCACGCCGACGCCGGACGAACGTGACGAAACGGGCAGCGCTGTGGCCAAGCCGACGACACCCACGCCGCCCGTTCCCCCACGAAACCCGTTCCCGAGCCAAATCCCGGCGCCGAGCACGGCAGGAAGCAAAACAAATTAAAGCAATGAATCTGAAAAAAACGTCAGCGCGATTTCTTTTCGCGTTGACGTTTTTTATTGACAAATGAAATATTTTTTCGTAATATGATATTAAATAAATATGGTTAAAAGAAAATATATAAATCAATATTATAAACCAAAAAGGAGAGAGAAGCATGTATTTCGACGACTATGACAGCCCGGTATTCCGCCCGCCCAGCGAGGCGCGGAGTTTTATCCTTCGCCTGACGCGCGGCTGCGCGCACAACAAATGCACATACTGCAATATGTATCGGGGCGTTCCGTTCCAAGTGCTGACCGACGAACAGATCATGCGCCAGATCGCGATGGCGCAGGCGTACAACGCGAAGGCCGTGCGCCGCGTGTTTTTCGCGGACGGCGACGCACTGGTGCTTTCGACCGAGCGCCTGCTCCGCGTTTTGAAAACGCTCCATGAAGTTTTTCCGAATTTCGAGCGCGCCTCGTCCTATGCCGCGCCGAAGGACATCCTGCGTAAATCCGTGGACGAGCTGCGGGAGCTTCGCGAGGCGGGGCTGGAGCTTCTTTATTACGGCATGGAAACCGGCGACGGGGTGACGCTGGCGAAAATCAACAAAGGAGTCGACGACAAAGAGAGCATCGAGGTCGGCCAGCGCGTCATCGCGGCGGGCATGAAGCTGTCGATGATGGTGATTCTCGGCATTGCCGGGGAGGAAGGCTCGGAGCGTCACGCGCTGGAGACGGCGAAGGCGATCAACGCGATCCGCCCGACGATGCTCGGCGCGATCTGCCTGATGCTCTATCGCGGCAGCGAGCTGAAAGCGGAATTCGAGCGCGGCGAATTCAAACCTCTGTCCCCCGCAGGACTGATGGAAGAGCTGAAGATGATTGTCGAGCACATTGAGCTTCCGGAAACGGAGCATTGCCTGTTCCGCAGCAACCATATCTCAAACTATGTGCCGCTGAAAGCGACGCTGCCCGAGGACAAAGAGCGGCTGCTCCACGACATCGAATACAGCATCGGCGAGCTGAAAAAGCTCAAGGATTGGGACGTTTACAATCACGACAAATATTAAGAAACCACTGAATAAGTCCCTCCGCGCCTCTGCCGGGTCTTTTTCCGCCTGTCGTCGTCAAATCCCTCTCGACGTAGCGATGCTACGCCTTCGAGGGCTTTTCCTAGACAGTCGAAAAAATCCCTCGACAGATGCACGAATTGACTTAATCAGTGTTTCCTTAAAGGCTGATTTAATTTTTTCGAAAAAATGTTTCACGTGAAACAAACGAACATAACCTGAAAAAAAGCGTGAAAGTAACTTGGATCACAAAAAATGCCGGATTCCAATGACGGAAACCGGCGTTTTTCTATTTTGTCATTCTCTTTCTTGCGGCGGCATCGGGGGCGGAACGGGAATCGGTTCTTCCCCGCCTCTCATTCCGGGGTGTCCCATGCCCGGCCCCATGCCCGGACCGCCCATCATCCAGCCGGGGCGGAAGGCTTCGCGCAATACCGACGCATCCAGGCCCAGCTCCTTTGCCACGTCATCCCAGCCGTTGTTGATTCTCTTCATCGCGAGAATGTCGCGGGCGTTTTTGTTCGCGGCTTTGCCAAGAATCCCCGCCGCGCGCACGTCCCTGGGATGGTAGCCCTCGCGGAGCAGCCCCCGCGCTTCATCCGGCGTCAGGTTCGTCTTGCCGTCGGCAATCCGGGCCGCCATCAGTTCTCCCATCGTCTCATGAATCATTTCCCGCGTGACGCCCAGCGACTCGCCGACGGCGCGCCAGTCTCCCTGCTCCTCGTAAATCACCATGACCTCGGCGAAGGAATGGCCGCTGGTTTTTGCCAGCATCGAACAGGGAAAAATGTCGCGGAACGCACGGGGATTTTCAGCGAGGTAAGCAGCGACCTCCGCCTCGTCCACGCCGAACATTTCCGCCGCCCGGGCGGCGGCCTCTCTGTCGTTCATGCGCCACGGCCCCCGCTCCATCCGATGGTGCTCCATCGGCTCGCCGGTGTGCGCCTGCGCCTCGCCCGTGACGCCGAAAAGGGTCGCTCCGAAAAGCACGCCGCCCGCCGACAATGCCATGATCATTTTCTTCTTCATCCGAAAAACCTCCTTGCAGCTTCCTTGAAACAATTATAACAGAAAATAAATGAAACGTGCCTTAAAATATAATGAATATTGAGTGAAAATTCTTTGCATGATATAATGAAAAAAATCGCTTCATTAAGGAAACACTGATTAAGTCAATTCGTGCATCTGTCGAGGGATTTTTTCGACTGTCTAGGAAAAGCCCTCGAAGGCGTAGCATCGCTACGTCGAGAGGGATTTGACGACGACAGGCGGAAAAAGACCCGGCAGAGGCGCGGAGGGACTTATTCAGTGGTTCCTTAAAGTCATTCCATATTGACCTGCGCATGCCCGCTCTGGGCGAACCGGAGATCGGGGACGGATTCGATAAGTCATGGGCGTTTTTCGGAAGGGGGAACACCATTGGATTCCATCGTTCTTTACACAGAGGAAATCGACGATCTCAACGAGGCTTCGAAGGAGCTTTTCGCACAGGCGGAGGGCTTCACGCTGAAAAAGAACACGCTCGGCATTCTGTTCGCGGAGGAGGACGCCGATTACCCGGCGCTCCATGCGCTGCTTTCCGATCGCTGGGATTTCCCGATTGTCGGCTGCACGACGCTGGCAATGCTGCTTATCAAGCAGGGCTGCACAAGGACAGGCATTTCCGTGTTGCTCTTCACGGCCGACGACTGCGACTTCGCTTTGGGAATGACCGAAAATCTGGACAAAGAAAATTACCGGGCGGAAATCCCGCTGCTCTGTGAGACTCTCAAAAAGGAACTCCCCTCCGCCCCGAAGCTCGCGCTGACATTCGGCGGCATGGTCGCCAGCGAGAAGAATGTGCCGGGGGACGAGGTCGTCGCGGTTATCGAGGAATCCCTCGGCAAAGACGTGCCCATTTTCGGCGGCATTGCCTCGGACGGTTTCAATTTCAACAATTACAGCGTATTTTGCTGTGACCGCGTAACGCAGAGCGGACAGGCGATTATCCTCGTTTCGGGAAATATCGACCCTCTCTTTGTTACGACGAATTCCGTGGAAAACCGGGCGGACGTCACCTACAGGGTCACGGAAGCGCGAAGCAACCAAGTCCTGCGGCTCGGCAGCGGCACATTTGTCGACGCGCTGCGCCGCCAAAATATGGAAGTCAGCAAACAGAGCGTGGTCGGCGACTATTTCCTGTCGCCTTTCGTGTTGTCCGTCGACCTCGGGGACGGCGACTTCGCCGAGATTACGCGCACACTTTCCCTCCTGAATCTGGAAACGGGCACCGGCGTCTTTCTCGGAGGCGTGCCGGAAGGCTCGGTGCTGCGCATCGGCATCATGGACCGGAAAGACGTCCAAAAGTCCGTGGACCAGGCCTTCGACGAGATGCTCGCAAAGCTGGCAGCGGACGGCAAACGGCGCACGCTTCTCTGCTATTCCTGCGCCGCCCGGTTCCTGGCGCTGGCCAGCAATACAAGCGCCGAAGCTGAGGCCTGCCAAGCCCGGGTTCCGAAGGGGATATCGATGCTTGGCATGTACGGCAACGGGGAATTTTGCCCGCTGCCCGGCAATAAGACAGGCAAGCTCCACAATTTCTTCCACAATTTCACATTCACCATCATGGCAGTATAAAACAGAGTGAAGAGCGAACAGCGAAGACAGCCAGCGTCATCTGCCGCCGCCCGCTGTCCACTGCCCGCTCCGATATGAGCAATGCTGAAAGGAGAATGCTGTTTTGGATTCCATTGTGCTATACACCGAAGAAATTGACGAAGTCAGGGAAGGCGTGGCGGAGCTTTTGGTGCAGACTTGGGAATTCCCGCTGAAAAAGCATTCCCTCGCCCTGATTTTTGCGGAAGAGGAGACAAATTTCCAGGAGTTTCGTTCTATTTTAGCTGAGCATTGGGATTTCCCGATTGTCGGATGCACTGCGATGGGGATGCTCGGCAGGGAGGGATACTACGGAATCGGTGTCTTCGTTTTGCTGATGACCGCGGACGACTGCTTCTTCGCCGCCGGCATGGCCCGCGGGATGAACGCGGACAATTACCAAGCCAAGATTGCGGAAACTTATCAATCGCTTGCGGCAACGCTTCCGTCCCCGCCGAAACTGATTTTGAGCTATGGCAGCATATTCCCGCCGGATCAGCATGTGTCCGGGGACGACGTGGTGGACGCAATTTCCGAAGCCGCCGGAAGGAACATTCCGATTTTCGGCGGGCTGGCGGCGGACGGATTCAATTTCAACGGCTTCCGCCTTCTCTGCAACGACGAAGTGGAAAAATACGGGCAGCTGATTATCCTGATTGCCGGCGCCGTCGACCCGAAATTCGTCACGATCAATTCCGTCGAAACCCGGGCAAATTTCTCCTATGAAGTCACGAAATCCAGCCACAACGAAGTCTCCTGCCTCGGGAACGGGACTTTCCTCGAAGCTTTGGAGCATGAGGATATGGCGGTGGACAAAACGGACGTCCTCGGAGACTATCTGTTGTCGCCCTTCATTTTGGCAATCAACCGGGACAACGGCGACAGTGTGGAAGTCGTGCGGAATCTGTCCATGCTGGATCATGACAAAGGCTCCGGCATATTCCTCGGCGCGGTGCCGGAAGGCTCAATTTTGAGCGTCGGCCTCATCGGGCGTGCGGACGTACAAAAATCGGTATGGCAGGCCTTCGACAAAATCTTTGACGAAATCCGCAAAACAAAGGGCAAGAACAAGACGCTGCTCTGCACTTCCTGCGGTGCCCGATTCCTTGCGCTGGCCAGCGACACCCGGGAGGAGACGGACGCGTACAGCGGCCGCCTGTCGGAAGACATGGCGTTCCTCGGTATGTACTCCTACGGGGAGTATTGCCCGGTGAAGGGCAACAAGACCGGCGAATATTACAATATGTTCCACAACTTCACGTTCACGATTATGGCGATATGAGGTAGATAGTATGGATATCGTAAACCCGGATAACCGCCTCCAGATGGAAAACAAAAAACTCCACCGCGAAATCAAGCGGCTGAAAAAGGACAACGAAGTCCTGCGCATCGCCAACGATCAGGCGGCACGCACCCAGGCCTATATCCAGAAGGACAGCATGCGGCAGGTCTTTTACAACAACCAGCTCCTGAAGACCTACCCGTACCTTCTGATCCTGACGGACGAACAGCTCCAGACCGTCATGATCTCGGACGTGTTTTTTCGCTACAGCGACAAATATGACCGCGAGGAAATCAAGCGCGGCGTATCGATTCGCGAAGTGCTGGCAGATGTGCTGCCCGAAGACGACCTTTCGATTCTGCTGGAAAAATGCGAGGCGGCGCTCCGGCAGGAACCGGTTCCGCCGTATCTCTTGCGGGCCGTCGTTGCCGGGAAGAAAATCGACTGGCAGATCACGATCAAATGCATGATGAAACAGGACGGCATCGCCGGGCTGAACATACTGTTCGTCGATATGACGGACGTCATCAACGCAATGGAGCGCGCAGAAGCGGCGGACAAGGCCAAGAGCAATTTCCTCGCGAACATGTCCCATGAAATCCGCACGCCGATGAACGCGATTGTCGGCATGTCGGAATTCATCCTGCGCGACAGCGCCGACGAAATGGCAAAGCGTCACGCCACGCGCATCAAGTCGGCGTCCCGCACATTGCTCTCCATCATCAACGATATCCTGGACTTTTCGAAAATCGAGTCCGGCAAGATGGAGCTGATCAACGATTCGTACCAGCTCTCCCATCTGATTTCCGACGTTGCCGCAATGCTGAACGCGCGCCTGCAGACAAAGCCCGTGACGTTCAAGACCGACATCGACGGGAACACCCCGAATCGTCTGTTCGGCGACGAGGTGCGCGTAAAGCAGATTTTGATCAATTTGCTCGGCAACGCGCTGAAATTCACCCAAAGCGGCTCCATCACAATGACCCTGCGCCACGAGAAAATGGACGGAACGCATTGCCGCCTCTTCTTTACGGTCAGCGACACGGGCATCGGCATCAAGCGCGCGGATTTGCAAAACATTTTTTCCAGCTTCACCCAGGTCGACACGAAGCGCAACCGTGCCGTCGAGGGCACGGGCCTTGGTCTCGCGATCTGCCGCCAGCTCATCGCGATGATGGACGGCTCGATCCGCGTGGAAAGCGAGTACGGCAAAGGCACGGCCTTCCACTTCGATATCGTCAGCGCAGTGGAAGGCTGGCAAAAGCTCAGCGATGCGCAAACAGCTCCGTTGGAGCAGGCAGGAAACGCTTTCCATGTAACATTCTGCGCTCCGGATGCCCGGGCGCTGGTCGTCGACGACAACGAAATGAACCTCGAGGTAGCGGAAGGAATCCTCGCGCCATACAAAATCGCCGTCGTCAAGGCCATGAGCGGGCCGGACGCCATCGTGCATTTCGCCGAAACGTCCTTCGACGTCATCTTCATGGACCACATGATGCCAAGCATGGACGGCGTGGAGGCCATGCGCCGCATCCGCCTGATGAAGGGCGGCGAGGAAGTCCCTATCGTCGCGCTGACCGCGAACGCGCTTTCCGGCGCGGCGGCGGAATACAAGAAGCTCGGCTTCCAGGCTTTCCTCGCGAAGCCTATCGCGCCGAAAAGCATGGAAAATATCTTGCGCAGCCTGCTGCCTCCGAGGCTGATCCGCCCGCTGGAGGAAGCGCCGCAGGAGCAGCATGCCGCAGCGGCTTCCGCGTCAGCACAGGCGGCCGGTGCCCTGAGGGACGCCATCGACGAGGAGAGCGCGCTGAAATACTGCATGGGCAGCCGCGCTTTTCTGGAAAGAATGCTCGCCACCTTCCGCAAAAACGAAAAGTCCAGGCAGATCGAAACCTTTTTCCGCGTGCAGGATTGGGACAACTACCGCATCGTCATCCATTCGCTGAAGGGCAACGCGCTGACCATCGGCGCCCTCAGTCTCTCCGAGCACGCGAAGGAACTGGAATTTGCCGCCCGGGACAACCGGATCGACGAAATCATGGAAAAGCACGGGCCGTTCCTGGAAGAATACCGTGCTCTCCTCGATGCCATCGACGCGAGGACGAAAAATTAATGCTTATCTCAGACCAAAATTTTAAATAAAAATTTTGATCGAAGATCAGTATAAAAATCTTAACAGAGAGCAGTATAGACATCAAAAAAGAACCGGGGAAAGCTTGATGCTCCCCCGGTTCTTTCATTTTTCGCAGCAACTACGGTCGGCCGCCGTTTTCAAAGGCCATGATCGCTTCCAGCACGGAGCCGGAAATACAGCGGGCCTTGTCGGAAATCAGGCTGCAATGCGCCGGATTGATGCGGGGATCGATCTCGGCCACGGCCATATCCGCAGTCACGCGGTAATTGTCATGGATAATGCCGCGCAGCACGCCGTCTATCGGCGTCACCACCGGCACGGTCTGTCCCCGGTCATCGTAAATCTCCGCAACTGTCTCATCTGCGCGGAAAATATGGGAAATCGTATGCGGACTTTTGATCATTCCTTCCGTCGGCGCGCGCAGAAAACCGCCGTCCGCTATGGTGTCCTCCGCAGTCCGCCGCACGCGGCAGCGCCCGTTGTAGATAATGCTTCCGAGGCTGTAGGAGCGTATCGTGTCGACGACGCAGTTCACATCCTCCATCGCGCAATAGCCCGCGCCCAGTCCGATCCGAAAATCGGCGGGGAGCTCGCGCTTCGATTCGTCCTCCCTGCCGTCGAGAGTGTTCACAAGGATATGCGGCGGAAATTTCCGCACGTAGCGCCCTGTCGGGTCGACCAGCATCGTGACTCTTCCGGCTGCCGTCAACGCAAGCGCGGTTTTCAGATTTTCCGCGCAAATGCACGTCACGCGCTCGACGGTTTTTTCCCCGTCATAGACCGCGTCGGAAAACGCCAGCTCGCGCCGGAGAGCGGACGGACGCGATTTTTCCAAGATCAACACCTTGTACCCGACCCGGTGCAGCCGGTGCGCCACCGCTGTGCCCAGCTCGCCGCCGCCGCGCACGATCACCAAATGCTTCATATCAGCAATCTCTCCTCATACATTCACAACCCAAAAAAGCAAAGAACGGACGCATATATCTTTTCCCGGTCCGCTTCCCCTTGTCAATCCGCCTCGTATGGACGTACCCGCAGGCGCAGGCCCCGTGCCGCGCAAAGCTCCCGGCAGCGCGCAATCTCGCCGTCGTCCTCCACATGGTCGACGACGGTCAGCACCACGTCCGGCACATATTTTTTCGCGTGCTCCGCGAAAGCCAGCATCGCCTCGAAGGACTTCATGCCGAACCGGCTGCGCGTCAGTTCCAGATACCGCTCGGCATTCGACGCGTTCAGGCTGATGGAAACCGTATCCAGCAGTCCGTCAAAATCCGGCGCCGTGTCCCGCCCGTGAAAAAGATCCGATAATCCGTTGGTATTGAGCCGCGTCTTGATTCCCCGATGCTCCGCCCGAATCCAACGAAGAATTTCGAGCAGCACGTCAAGCCGCATCGTCGGCTCGCCAAAGCCGCAAAAAACGATTTCCTCCACCTTTTCCCAGGGCAGCGCGGAAAGCTCCGCAACCACCTCGTCCGCCGACGGCTCCTTTTCCAGCCACAGGGAATGCTCTTCCGCCATTTCCTTCAGCGAGCGAAGGCAAAAAGTACAGGCGCAGGTGCATTGATTCGTCAGGTTCACATAGACCCCGCGTTTTTCGCCCGGATGCAGCGCGAAGCCTTCCGCCGTCGTCACATATCTGCCGCCCGGCTCCACCGTATAAACAATCATGCAAAAACTCCTTTGCTTCCTCATTTTACGCGCCGAAGCCGCGACCTCTCGAAATTCTGCTCTCTCGGCGGCGCGGACTTCGCCGCTTTAACGGCTTTCGGCTTTTTCGCGATCCCGACGCCGATATTGACCACGACGCCGACCACGAACATGCTGACAAACAACGAGGTTCCGCCGTAACTGATGAACGGCAGCGGCACACCGACAACCGGCGCAAATCCGGAAATCATCAGCAGATTGATGGAAGCCTGCCCCACCAGCAGCATGGTCATGCCAAACGCGAGCATCTGCCCCAGCGGATCCTTCGCGCGAATCGCAATCTTCACACCATGATAAGCGAGCATCGCGAACAGCGCCAACACAAAAAGCGCCCCGATAAAGCCCGTTTCCTGGCACCAGACGGAAAAAGCAAAATCCGTATGGGCCTCCGGCAGGTAATGATATTTGCTGATTCCCGTACCCATGCCCATGCCGAAAAGCCCGCCTGAGCCGATGGCCTGAAGCGACTGCACGCTTTGATAGCCCACGCCCTGCGCATCCATCCACGGATCAAGGAGCGCCCGGACACGCTGCAGGCGATACGGCTGCGCCACGCAAAGAAGCCCGCCTGCCACAAGGCCGCCGAGAAACAACTTTATTTTCGTTTCTTTTTTCATATTCGAGCAAACCAGCATGAACAGCGGGACTCCGAGAATGATCATCGCCGTCCCCATATCCGGTTCAATCTGTACCAACGCGGCCATCGCCACGATCATATAGAGTTCCTCGTGAAGAAGATTGCACCGCATGCCATGCTGCACACGCCAGGAAATATAATAGGCTTCCAAAAAAATGGCCGTAGGCTTCGCCAGCTCCGCCGGCTGGAGCTGGAAGCCGCCGATGGAAAGCCAGCGCTGCGCGCCGTTGACCTCGACGCCGGC